>JAICXU010000980.1 GCA_025934595.1 Polyangiaceae bacterium
AATCAGCTCCTCGAGATAAAATGCGTTGCCCGCGGCACGCGAGACGATGCGATCGACGACGGCGTCTTCGATTCCGCGATCCTTCATGACGTCGCGCACGAGGCCCGCGCTCGCTCGATCGGAGAGCGCTCCGAGCTCGACGTGCGTAACGCCGCGGCCCGCCCACAAATCCGGGAACACCGAGCGCAACTCCGGACGCGCGAGCGCCAGGATCATCCACGAGCGATCGCGCACGGTGCGAAGCGCGAAATCGAGAAGCGCGACGCTCGGAAGATCTCCCCAATGCAAATCTTCGAGCACGAGTAGAAGCGGCGCGCCCTTCGTCTCGGCGGCGATCAGGTCCGCGAACGAACGACGCAGCTGGTCGCCCATGACGATCGCATCGCCACGTGCCGCTCGAAGCGCCGGGCTCGATTCTTCGGAGAATGGCGCGCCCACGATTTCTCCCAAAAATGCCGATATTTTCGCGGGATTTCGATCGGGCGCGCGACCTTCGACGTATGTCACGAGACGCTGCCGACGCGTCTCGAGCGAGTCGCCGTCCGCGATCTTCGCCAGGCGCCGGAGGATCGGCGCGATCATGATCCACGGCGCGGCGACGCTCATCGGATCGCCGCGACTCTCCCACACCTGCGGAGGTTTCTCTCGGGCCGAGAGCCTCGCGACGAGCTCGGTCCGGAGACGCGTCTTGCCGACACCCGATGCCGCCGTCACGAGCACGACGCGCGGCGACGAATCCGAAACGCATGCGTCATACGTGCTCGCGAGAAGGGCGAGCTCGCGATCACGACCCACACAAGTCGTCGGTTTCCCGAGGAGCGTGCGCGTCGTCTTCGTGCCCGCATCGCTTTCGCGCCGGAGGAAAAGGACGCCGCCCGTGCGTGCCACGTCGAAGCGCGGGTCGAGCAGACCGGCCGTGACGTCGTCGATGCGTACGCGCTCGTGATCGTCGTCCGTGTTTTTTCGGACGAGCGCAGCCGCGCGATCGATGACCTCGCCCATCGGGAATGCGCCGCCCTCTTCGCCGAGCCCGGTCGCGAGCGCCATGGGTACGCGGCATACGAGCTCGCGAAGTGCGAGCGCGCAACGTGCGGCGCGCGCGGCCTGATCGGTCGCGGATCCTCGGCTCGTAATCGTCGTCACGATCGAGCCGTCCAGCAGGCGCTCGATGCGCGCTTCGAATTTCGCCGCGATCGCGCGAAGCGGCTCGTCGGGGATCGGCCGAACGTCCTCGGTCGATGCGCGCCCGGTGACGATGACGGACAGCAAACGTTGCTCGTCGTGCGTGAGCGAATCGGTGACCGCGCGAGGTAGGACCGCCGATTCGAAATCGCGCATCGACAGCGACGCGAGCTCTCGTTCGAGCGCTGCGCCATCGCGCGGAATCGGCGGCCGCGCGCGCTTGTTCGGGCGCCATGTATCCCAAAGTGCCCAAAATTCCGCCGGATCGTGTCGTGATGCGTGCCGTCTCGCCGGTGCGCGCGATTCCGAAATCCAAGATTTTCACGCGCGCGAGATCACCGTCTTGGAGAAAAATGTTCGCGGGCTTGATGTCGCGATGCACGACACCACGCACGTGTGCCGCGCCGAGCGCGCTCGCTACTTGCCGCGCGAGCGTGACGCTGCCTTCGACGCCGAGGGCGCCGCGGATCAATCGATCGGCGAGGTCTTCGCCGTCGAGCCATTCCATGGCGAGATAAAGAACGCCGGCGTCGGCGGCGCCGTTCGCCACGTAGCGGACGATTCCAGGATGCTCGAGCTCGCGAAGCAGCGCCGCCTCACGATCGAATCGCGACGCCGTCGTCGCATCCCACGCGCGAACGACTTTGAGCGCGACGTGTCCGCCGGCGGCACGGTCGCGCGCGCGATACACGGTGCCCATGCCGCCCTCACCGGCGAGGCTCTCGAGCTCGAATCGGTCCCCGATGACTCGCCCGAGCC
>JAICXU010000103.1 GCA_025934595.1 Polyangiaceae bacterium
AATCGGAATCAGCCGCGGCAAGCGCATCGACAGCGCGATCTGGACCGATGGCCGCAGGACCACCGACCGCGCCCTCGCTCGATCGGCAAACGCACGCCGAGTAACTTAGCTATCCAAAGCGACACCTATCTGTCCAATTGGATACCTCCCCTGAGCGGCCGCAGGCCGCGATTTGGGGGAGGTCGACGCGCCCGCAGGTTTGCGCAGCAAACCGAGGACGCGGCGGGTGGGGGCACCCTCTTCTGATCCTTTCGTTTTGATTTTCTGGATCAGAAAACGAAGTGGCGGCCTTTTTGTTTTCTGCAGAACATCGCGATCGTCGTCTCCGCGTCGCCCACTCCCGTGTTGCCGCTTTCGCCGACTCCGCTGGCTCCGAATTCTTCCCAGTCGAGCGCGCTGTCGGTGCCGTCGTTTTCTTTCAGCATGCCGCCGAGCGTCGCGCGGCCTTTGGTGAGCTTCGCGTCGTCGCGCGTCCAGATGCTGACGGCGAGGTCGTGCGGATTCACGAGGATCGAGAAGCGAATGAAATCGTCGAAGCTCTTTTGCTCCATCGTCACCAAAATGGGCATGAAGAACTCGGTCGTGGCGAGGGCTATGTCCGTTTCGCCTTGCTCGTCCCAATTTGCACGCACTTCGGTCGTGGGAGTGATCCGGCCTAAAACAAGGGGTTTTGCGACTTCCGCGTTCTGCGCGTATTCGCCTTCGACGACCTTGCCGCCGTCGAGCAGGATTTTCAGGCCTGCCTTTTTCGCGCCGTCGCGGATCGAAGAGACCGTGCTCGCTTTGTGCACCATGAGCGGGCTGACGACCTTCGTCTCTTCTTTCGGCGTGAGGCGCGGATCCTTCACCGCGAACGACGCGATCTCTTTCACGATGCGCGGCTCGAGTCGATCGAGCGTCTGGGCGCTCGCGGCGATGCCGTGCAGCGTCGTGCACTTGTGCGAGCCGAGACCGAGCTTCGAGTACGCGAGGCGCGTCGCGATCTTGTCGAGCTCGGCGTCCGAGTAACCGTCGTCGACGTACGCCCAATTGCAGCCGCCGCCTTCGAACTTCACGGGGCGCACGCCACGCGACGCTTGGATCTTCTTCGCCGTCTCCGCGCTCCCCGTGACGCTGACGATCGCGACGCGCTCGTCTTGTGTGAGCGGCGCGATGTCTCCGCCGAACCCCTCGATCTTGTGCACGGCGCGCGAGTCGGCGCCCGCTGCGATGAGCATGCGAATGAGCGTGGTCGACGTGATGGCCGAGAACGGGTGGCCCTTGAAGATCATCGGCGAGCCCGACAGGTAACAACCGATGATCTGGATTCCCGGAATTCCGTAGATGAAATTCATCGGCGTGATGACGGCGCACACCCCGGCCGGCAAATACGCGTTCTTCCAGTACGTCTGCGATCCCATCATCGTCGGCACGAGCTCGCCCCGCATCGCTTTTTCGGCGTTGCCCGCGAGATGATCGGCGGCGCGCTTGGCTTCCCAAAAATCTTTGTCGCCTTCGAGGCGCGTCTTCGGCGTTTGTTGCCGGAGCTCGTCCATGCACTCTTCGTAGAAGTAGCGGAGCAGGGTCGAAAAATTCTGCACGACGAATTTTCGATACGCGAGACCTTCGCCGGACCACTCGAGCGACATCCAAAACGCGTGCGCGCGATCGATCGCGTGCGTGACGTCCGCCGCTTGGCTCTTCGCGATCTGCATGAGATCGATGCGGCGATCGGCGAGCGATTTCATCGTGACGAGCTCGGCGGGCTTCTTCCATTCGCCGTCGACGAGATTGAGACACGTAACCGGCGTCTCACCCGGCGAGCGCGGAATGGGACGACCGAAGAGATAAGGGCGCAGCGCTTCGCAATCCGCGTCGGAGAAGCTGACCGAGAAGAGCGAGTAGCTCGCACGCCGAGTTGCATAGAGGGCGGCGACGGGATCTTTGCCTCCGCGTACGTCGATCGATTCGGAGAGGAACCGCGAGGATGCTTCGCGGAGCTTGCTGGTGCGCTCTTTCGGATCCATAAAGGCGCTCTACCGCGAACTCCTTCATGCGTCGACGCCGTCTTTTCTGGATCTGCTCCATTTCCGCCATTTTTGGCTCGATCGTGCATGTCGCGTGCTCGAGCGACGACGGCGCGGAGCACGGCCCGTCCTTCGACGGCGACGACGGATCGACCGGCGGCGACGGTAAAATCTCGTCTGGTAGCGACGGCTCGACCACGAACGACGACGGCAGCACGGTGCTGCCCGACGGCGCGATCGTCTGCACCGCGGGATCGGTCGCCGTCGTCGGCGGAGGATCGAGCGCGTCGTTCGCGGCGGAAGCCACTGGCGATCAATCGCTCACCGCGCAGGCCTTCACGGCGCACCTCGTCGCGCTTCCCGCGATCGCGGCGTTCGGCGGCGGCTATCAAGCCGTCTTCCACGTCGGCGGAAGCGACCAGCTCGAGAGCACCGGCTTCTCGACCGCGACATGGACCGATCTCGCGCCCATCTCCGGCGCGTTCGCACGCGAAGCGCCCGCGCTCGCGGTCAGCGGCTCGACGCTTCATCTCCTCTATCAAGCGAACGACGACGCGGGCGGCGGCGACGGTTTCAAATTTTTCCACGGCACGCTCGGCGGGGCCACGTGGACGGCTGGCGATCCGATGGGCGTCGGCGCCGATCAAAGCTTCGGCTCGCATCCGCCCGCCGGCGCCGGAGATTCGACGGCGCTCGTCGCAGGCCAAGTCGGAACGAACAAAAGCATCTACGTGCGCAGCTATGCGTCCTCCACGTGGAATCCCTCGTCGCAGATCGACGACGCCGGCGCGAGCGAGCTCGGCAGCATCGACGGCAATTTGGGATCTCGCCCTCGCATGATCGCGATGACCGGTGGCACCTCCGACATGATGCTCGTCTACACGCGGGACGGCGATTACAAGCTCATGTCGTTCACGCGCGCGGCCGGCGTTTGGTCCGGGCCCGCGCTCTTGAACGTGAACGCGTACACGACCGAAGCATTCCAGCTCGCGGCGTTAGCCGGCGGCAAAGCGATCGTCGCGTGGCGCGGCGCCGACTCGCACGGCTACGTGAGCATCTTCGACGGCGCGAATTGGAGCACGCCGAATGCCGCCGCACCGTTTTCGATCGAGTCCGCTCCGGGCGTCGCGATCGGAAACTGCGGCAGCGTAGCGATGGCAGCCTACGCAAAGTCCGGCGGCAACGTCGAAGTCGTTCGCTTCGACGGCACGTCCTGGGGAACGCCCGCCGTCGTCACCGGCGCGAGCGGATCGAGCTTCGTCGCGATCGCGGCGACCCCGTAAATCGAGCCGAATTCGTTTTCGTTACCGCACCGACCAAATCGTGATCGTCCCCGTTTTGTCTCCGACGGCAAGGCGCCGCGCGTCGGGCGAGAATGCGGTGATCTCCACCGACCCGTTCGTGTCGATGGTGCGCGATGCGCAGCTCGAGAGATCGACCACGACGACGTGCTTCAAGGGCTCGCCGGTCGGATAGGAGAGGTAGCGCGCGTCAGCCGAAATCTGAATCGACGGGTAGCTCGAGTTTTCGCCGAAGGGCCCGCACGCCTTCTTCTGCTCGAGGCTCGGTAGGTCTCGCACTTGCACTTCGCCGGCACCGTTCGCCGTCACGACCGTCGTACCGTCACGCGACATCCGCAGCGCCGTCGTTCGCGGCGCGGCGACGGAGCGCAATTTCGACATTGCGTTCGGGAAAGCGACGACGAGCTTTTCCGCCTCCGGCTCGTCTGCCGACGTGATGCTCACCATCCACCGTTCCTTCGGTTCGACGAGAATGTCGCCCGAGTGTTCTTCGAGATGAAGCAGCGCCGCGTCCGCGGCCGAAATGAGCGGTCGCGAATCGCCGGTCGACACGTCCACCGACGAGAAGCTTCCGTCGTCGTCCAGACGGAGCCCGCGCAGACCCTCGCTGAACCATCTCATGTTCATGAAGATCCGCGCCGTCGGCCACACGGTTCGATCCGGCTCGAGGAGCTCGCCGTCGCTCGTGGCCACGGTCTCGTCCGTGACGAACGCCACGTCCCACGGATCGCCGGGAGCCAACTGCGATCGAACGAGCTTTCCGGAGCGCGAATCCCATATGCCTACGAGCTCTTCTTTCGGTTCTCCCACTGCCGCCGCCAGCTCCTGGCCGCTGTCGGACCACGCAATCGCGCGCACGGGGCCGCGCATCGGCGGCCTGGCCCGTTCATGAAATGACACGTACGTGCCGCCTTCGCGATCGAGGACGATCGGTGTGATCGCCGGAGCTTCGACTGCGGGGGCACGCGGCGAGCTCGCGGCGATGACCGCCGTCGTCACGTTCGCGCTCGAGGATAGCGGCGGCGTGCATCCGGAAATGCTCACGAGCCCGAAAAGAAGCGCGCGCAGGCGCGAACGAAACATTTCTAGGTGTCCGGAATTCCGCACGCGGAGCGGACGAGGAAGATTTCGTGGAGCGTTTTCGGATCGCGCCTGCCGACACGTCGCGCGGCGAGCGTCGCGTTCCATGCGGCGTTGCAATCGCCTCGGCGGAGCGCTTCGTCGGCGGTGTCGATGCGATCGAGCATCGTTTTGTTCGCGAACGGATCGCGGAAATCGCGCACGGCGACTCCGGCGATGGTCGCGGTGAGAATTCCCGCCGAGAGCCCGAGGGCGAGCGTGCGCCGGTTCGCTTTCTCTGGCCCGCGCTCCCAGAGAAGCGCGATGACGCCGCCCGAGATCGCGCCACCGAGATGGGCGGCGTTGTCGAAATGAAAAATGAAACCGAACGCGAGCGTGATGCCGAGCCAGCGCGCCGTCATGCGAAGCAGCGGGCTCTGCCACCCTGCCGTGCGATAACCGACGACGAGCGCAGCGCCGATGATCCCGCAGATCGCGCCCGAGGCTCCCGCGCCGACGCGCTCTTGCTGAGAGAGCCTACCGTCGAGCGTCGAGAACATGCTGCCGACGATGCCCGAGCCGATGTAGACGAGCGCGGATCGACCGGTGCCGACGATGCGCTCGAGAAATGGGCCGATCGCGCGGAGCGCGTACAAATTGAATCCGATGTGCCAGAGCGACCAATGCACGAAACAGCTCGCGACGAGCGTGTCGACGCGCCCGTCGTAGAGCGTGGCGCTCGCGTAATTCGCACCGAACGCCATCGCCGTGTCGGGCGGAATTTCGAGAACGGCACCGAGCAGGCGCGCGCCATACGTGGATCCGGGCGTCGTGCCTTGCGCCGCGGCATAGAGGAGCTCACAAGCGAACACGAGAAGGTTCGCCCAGACGATCACGAGCATGAACGGCGCATCGGCGAACGCCCCTCTCGTGCCCGTGGCCGAAGCGCGCTCGGCTGACCTTTTTTCTGCGCTCGCGCTCATCGCTCGATTCGCGATAGTAAGCCAGGAATGGATTCGCACGAGACCCCGCGCGCGTTTTTGGAATTTTTTCGGCGCGACCTCGGCGACACATCCAAACGCATCCTCGTGCCCGCGGGAATTCTCGTCTTCGTAGGCGCACCTGGCGTGTGCTTCGGCGCCGCCGTGCGCGGCAACGGGGCGCTGCATCTCGAAATCGGGATCGCAGGCGCCATCGCTCTCCTGTCAGGCCTCGGTCTCGGATTCATCGGAATGGCGCGGCTCGTTCGGCACGATGCGTACGTCGCCGTCGTCGAAGGCGGTCTCCTTCTCCATCTCGAACATGGAGACGAGTTTCACGCTTGGACGAACGTGCGGGGCGTCGCGGCGAGCGCCACCGGCATCGCCATCACGCTGGACGGCGAAGACACCAAGAAGATCGACGTCGCCGGAGGCTTCGGCGGGCTCTCGCACGAGGCGCTCGCGGAACGACTCGAGGATTGGCGGCGCAAGTCGAGCTTTCATTTGAAACCGTCGAATCCCCCTGGAAAATAGGCCGATCAGAGCGACGTCGACGTCGGCACCGGTGGCAGCGGAAGATCTGGAGTGGACGTCGGCGGCGAGTCCGCGTGATGATGATGCGAGTGCGTCGGCGGCGCGAGCGGCTGCAGCGCGCCGGCGTCTTCGAGAGGTGGAGCGCTCGGGATCGCGGTGGGCTCCGAGAGCGTCGCGGCAGGAACGGCGAGGCCGCCGTCGAGATCCATCAGGACGTCGGCCGCGTGCTTCGACTTGCGCGACGTCTCGAGGTGAATCGCGATTCCCGCGAGCACGAGACCCGCGAGCGCGATGACGACGCCGATGATCACCGCGGGCGATCGATGCGCGGCGTCGCCTTCTTCTTCCATCGTCGCGGGCGAGCCCGCCGTGCGAGGCGGCGCCGCTCCCGGCGCGGGTGGAACGTACGTCGTGCGATTCGACTCCGCCGGTGCGCCTTGCGGTGTATCCACGACCGTCAGCGCGACGGGCTCGGCGATCGTCGGCGCAAGCGGCTTACCCGATGCATCGGAGCTCTCGCGCATGCGCATCACTTGCACGGTGATGTTGTCGTGGCCGCCGCGCGCGTTCGCGAGATCAACGAGCTGACCGGCGACTTGCGCAGCGGGCGCGGTGCCCACGATCTGCAGCAAATCCTCGGGTTTTACGAGATCGCTCATGCCGTCCGAGCAAAGAATGAATGCATCACCCGCGACGAACGGCAGCGGCTTCGACGTGAGCTCGACCTCGACGTCGGCTTTCATTCCGAGCGCGCGCAAGATCTGATTTGCATCCGGATGTTGCGCCGCTTGCTCCGGCGTGAGCGCGCCCGCCGCGACGAGCGACTCCACGAGCGAGTGGTCGCGCGTCACTTGCATCACTTGCGATCCGTGCACGAGATACACGCGGCTGTCGCCGACGTGCGCGATGTCGGCGCCGCCCGGATGCACGAGGATCGCGACGACGGTGGAACCCGGACGCGCGTGCATGCTCGGCGCGGCGAGCGCGTAGACTTCTTTGTTCGCCTCTTCGATCGCGCTCTTCAAGAGAGCCGCGCGACCTCGCGGCGTCTGCGCGGCTTCGAATGATCCTCTCTCGAATGCCGAAAAAATGGCGGCCACCGCGCGCGTCGAGGCCTCGCGCCCTCCTTCGTGACCGCCCATGCCGTCGCACACGACCGCGAGATGACCGAGCGGCGTGACTTTATAGCCGCACGAATCTTCGTTGACCTGCTTCGAAGGATCTCTTCCGGGATCCGTTCGCTCGGCGAAGTCGACGGCTACGAGGCGCTCGGGCATTTCGTTTTCACCTGGTCAGCCGGATGGTGCGTCGAGACGAACGTTGAACTCGACCGGCCCGAATCGCAATGCCGATCCCGGAGGAACGACGACCCATACGCCAGGCGCGATCCTCGATCCCGCGACATGCGTTCCGTTGTTGGACGTCTCGTCGCGCACCCACAATTTTCCGTCTTCGAATTTGAGCGTGGAGTGCACGCCGGACACGCGTGGCTCCGTGAGCGTGACGGGACATTGGGCGGGATCGCGACCGACGCGAACCTCGGAGCCTGGACGAATGGCGAACGTTCCGGCGGGACCGCTGATGAGCGCGCCGCTCGCTCGTGCGGGCGGATTTGCGTCGCGTCCCGGATCTGCGCCGTACGGATTCGGCGGCGGCGCGAGTGGAGGCGCCGCCAAGGCGCCGGTCAGTGGAAAGGGGGCGCCGCGGAGGCCCCACCTCCTGCTGCCCGCGCAGCATCTTGCGCGGCGTCTCGCGCCTGATGAGCCATCGCGACAGGGGCGTGCGGGACGGTGGCCGCCTTCCGTGGAGCAGCAGGTTTCTGCGCTGCGATGTCGGCGGGCAGCGGCTGTCCGCATGAAAAGCAGACCGACGACTGTCCGGGCGTCGCCATCGTCGGTTGATGACACGCAGGACATTCGACTTGCACGACGGCAGGCAATCCGCTCGTGCTCGCTTGCGGTGAAAGAGGCGGCGCGGGAGCTTGCGGCGGAGATCCGTATGCGCCGGGGCCTGGACCTCCGCCACCGTATCCGCCACCGCCTGCAGGGGGAGGCGCGCCGTATCCGCCGCCTGCACCGGGAGGAGAACCGCCGCCGCCGTAATTCGGTGGCGGACCGCCGTAGCCACCGCCCGCGACGACGGGCTGCGGAGGCGCGCCACCGCGCGATTTCTTTTTGCCGCCGCCACCGCCGCGGAAGAGCAGCACGACGAGCAAGAGAATGACGACGACCGCGAGACCGATGCCGATGAGCAGCATCATGTTGAAGGGCTTGCTCGTTCCCTTGAGCGTCAAGATCGTCTTCGCATCGTGTGCGGAGACGCGATTCGATCCGGTGTCGGCGACGAGCACGCGCACGACCGCTTGATCGCCGCTACCCGCGATGACGTTGCTCTCGTCGGGAACTTGGAACACGGCGAACGCGGAGTTGCCGTCGGTGCACGCGCCGCGCATGTCTTCGGCGATGA
>JAICXU010000607.1 GCA_025934595.1 Polyangiaceae bacterium
ACCTTCACGGTGACTTCGTCGCCGACCTGGAACAGCTCCGACGGATGGTTCACGCGGCCCCACGACATGTCCGTGATGTGCAACAAGCCGTCGATGCCGCCGAGGTCCACGAACGCACCGTACTCGGTGATGTTCTTGATGACGCCGGTGACGACCATGCCCTCTACGAGGTTCTGCAGCGTGCGAGCCTTGAGCTCGTCGCGCTCCTTCTCGAGCAGGACGCGGCGCGACAACACGATGTTGCCGCGCTTCTTGTTGAACTTGATGACCTTGAATTGGTAGGTCTGGCCGATCAGCTTGTCCAAGTTGCGGATCGGGCGGAGATCGACCTGCGATCCCGGCAAGAACGCTTTAACGCCGCCGCGGATGGTGACCGAGAGGCCGCCCTTCACGCGCTGCGAGATGGTGCCTTCGATGAGCTCGTCGCGTTCGCACGCGCCCGAGATCTCGTCCCACACCTTCAATTGATCGGCGCGGCGCTTCGACAGCGTGACGAGGCCGTCGTCGTTTTCACGTGCTTCGATGTAGACGTCGACTTTGTCGCCGGCCTTGATGGTGACTTGGCCCTGCGCGTCCTCGAACTCTTCGGCCGCGATCATCCCTTCGGATTTGCCGCCGATGTCGATGACGATGCTGTCTCGCTGCACCGCGACGACGGTGCCGATGACGATTTCTCCTTCTTTCTTGAAGTCTCCTGTCTGGAGAGATTCTTCGAAGAGCGCCGCGAAGGAGCCAGCGGCGGCTTTGTCGGCAGTGCCGACGGGGTTGGTGGTTGCCATTAGATGTGGATGCCTGTCTTGCCTTTCAACGAATGCCGCTCGTGACGTGAACGGCGCGCGGTGAGGAGCTATGTGGGTTGGTTCGAAAATCGACCAATCCCCGAAGAATTTCGGCGATTGGGGGACGGGGTACTTAGCTTGCATACGCGCGCGTGTC
The DNA here is from genome assembly GCA_025934595.1 of Polyangiaceae bacterium. GTDB lineage: Bacteria > Myxococcota_A > Polyangia > Polyangiales > Polyangiaceae > JAICXU01. Next base: position 937 of record JAICXU010000607.1, read on the forward strand.
AAAGCGCGGTATCGGGCTTGGCGGGAGGCGCGGCCGGCGCGGGCGCTGCCGACTCGGCTCGCAAAAGCTCCTCGACCATACGCGGCGGCACCGGCGCGTGCATCGACACCGTTCGCGCATCGCGCGTGAGCACGACCGTCTTCAAATAGTCGCGAAATTGCGGCTTTTTCGCGTCGATCAGCGCCATCAGGATTTTCACGAAATCGGCCGACCGCGACGCATGCTCCTCGGCGTCGTAACGAAGCGCGAGGGTCACCGACGGCGATTTGCCGCCTTCGACATCGAGATCGGCGCGCAGCAGCCCCTGCACGAGCGGCGCGAGATCGCCCCGCGCGCGGCTCTTGACGGCGCCGAGTAGCTCGCCGGCGATCACGGCTTGAAAGAGTGGTCCGGCATCGGCGTGCAGTGGCTCGGGCGGCGCCACCGAGAGCGCCGCGTACATGCGATCGATCGCCGGACCCACCGCCATGATCCACGTGCTGCCGACCGTGACGAGCCGGATGTCGCCGGTCTCGCGTCCCGTTCCGACGCGCTCGTATTCGGACGTGCCTTGCACGCGAGCTTGCACCTTCGTCCATAAAGGCGCCCCGCTTTCGTCGACGAGCGAGTCCGGTGACGCCGAGGCCGGCACGCCCGCGAACACGAGCACCGCATCGAGCGGCCGCGAATGTCGAGCGGCGACGATGACGAGATCGCTTTCTTCGAAGACTTTGAGCGAGCTTTGCCCGACGAGCACGTTTCCGATCGACGCCGCGGCTTCGCGCTCTCCGCGGCGAAGGACGGGACCGAACACCGGATCTTGCGCGGCTTCGCGCGGGCGAACGAGGAGCTCGGGATCGCTCGTGTCGTCGACGAGAACGTGGAGCCACGCGCTCGATTTTGCGCCGGACACGGGTGCCTTCGCGGGCGCGCCTCCGCATGCGGCCACGAGCATCGCGACGAGCGCGAGCATCGTGATGGAGATGCGCCCACTTCGATCCGGCACGCGGGTCAGTGCCCCTTTTTCTGCTCGTTCATGTTTCCCCCTTCGCGAGCGCGGCGATTTTGGCGACGACCTCGTCGATGGTGAGCGACGAAGAATCGACGAGCGTCGCACCCTCGGCTCGCCGGAGCGGCGCGTGGGCGCGACCCGTGTCTTGCGCGTCGCGCTTCTTCACGTCCTCGAGCGTCGACGCGAGCGACACGTCCTTGTTTCCTTTGGCCACGAGCTCCTCGTAGCGACGGTGCGCACGTACCTCGGGCGATGCGGTCAGAAAAACTTTCACTTCGGCGTCGGGAAAGACGACGGTGCCGATGTCGCGCCCCTCGAGAACGACGCCGCCGTCTTTTCCGGCTTGGCGTTGCAAATCGAGGAGCGCCGCACGCACCTCGGGATGCGCGGAGACCTGGCTCGCGCCCATTCCCATTTGCGGCGTGCGAATGGCGATCGACACGTCTTCGTTCGCGAGCATGACCCTCGTGCCCTCGAAGCGAATCGATGTATTCTGCACTAATTTTTGAGCCAAATCACCGAGGTTTTTTGCGTCCGACCACGCGATTCCGGCGCGCTCCGCCGCGAGAGCGACGACGCGATAGATGGCGCCGGTGTCGACGAGCACGAAGCCGAGCCTGTCGGCTACGCCACGGGCCACCGTGCTCTTTCCCGCGCCGGCGGGGCCGTCGATGGCGACGATGGGACGCGTGCGAGACACGCGCCACGATTACCTCGTTTTTCAGACGACGTCGACCCGCGCACCGAGCGCGCGAAGCGTTCCGACGAAACGCGGAAAGCTCGTTGCGATGCAGTCCACGTCGCGGATTTTGGACGGCCCGTCCGCGACGAGCGCGAGGATCGCCGCGGTCATCGCGATGCGGTGATCGCCTTTGCTGTCGACAAGGGCGGCATGGAGCTTTTCCTGCGTGCCGGCGATCGTCATGCCGCCCGGCCGCTCTTCGCACGTGACTCCGAACGCGCGAAGGACGCCCGCCATCGCGGCAATGCGATCACTCTCTTTGACGCGCAGCTCCTCGGCGTCCGCGATTTCCGTGACTCCGTGAGCACGCGCCGCGAGCGCGCACGCGATCGGAATTTCGTCGATGGCGCGAGCGACGACCTCGCCGCCGAAACGGGCCGCTCGCAAATCGGAGGCGCGCGCATGGAGATGGGCGACCGGCTCGCCGCCTTCTTCGCGCTGATCATCGATGCCGACCGTGCCGCCCATGTCGCGCACAATCTCGAGGATGCCGGTGCGCGTGGGATTCACGCCGACGTCGCGCAACGTGATGCGCGAGCCAGGAACGATTTGTCCGGCGGTCACGAAGAACGCGGCGCCGGAGAGATCACCGGG
>JAICXU010000670.1 GCA_025934595.1 Polyangiaceae bacterium
CGGATCTCGTGCGTGACGTGCGCCGCCATTTTTCCGATGGCCGCAAAACGCTCGTTCGACAGCGCTTGGCGTTGCGCGTCGGCCACCGCCGTGACCATGCGCTCGAACGCGTCCGCGAGCTCGCCGATTTCGTCGTCGGTAGCTTCGACGGCGTGAGGCGTGAGATCGCCACGGCCGACCGCGCGTGCTCGCTCCGTGACTCGCCCGAGCGGCGAGAGCAAACGTCGCGCTTGAATCGAGACGGCGAGCCCGACGCCCAACGTGAGCGCCGCGAGTAGCGCGAGCATCGCTACGGAACGCGATTCGCGCGCGTTGCCCTCCTCGGAGATTTTTTCCATGGAGACGGTCACGCGATCGGCGAGGACGTGCAGAACGCGATCGGTGTTGTGCTCGATCGCGCCGACCTCGATGATCGTGCGGTTGATCGTGTCCTTGTCGTCGGCATCGATCGCCGCAAAAAGACGCGCGAAGACGGCGTCGTCGTCGGCGTACGCGGCTTCGGCATTGTCGAGATCGGCCAAGAGAGAATTCTGGAGCGCGACCGACGCCTCTTCTTGCGACACGCGTCGCAGCTCCGCAAAAGCTTGTCGCGTTTCGACGAAGCGCGCGCGTCTGACGCTGGCGAGCGTCTCCACGAGAAGGCGCGTCGAGAGTGGATTTCGCTCGTCCGGGATTTCGTCCACCAGCGTCGAGAGCGTGGCCTGCGTCGCGCGAAGCTGGCCGATTTTCAGGGCGACGGGAACGTAGCCGCGCGCGAGCTCCTCGCTGTCTTCGGCCGCCCGCCGTTGCGCGAAGACGCTCCAACCGACGGTGATCGCGAACGCAACGAACGTGATCCCGAAGGACGCGAGAACGCGCGTTGCGATGGTTTTTTTCGCCTGTCGCGCCCCCACACCGGACTCGTTCATTTCGCAACTGCGTGAATGGGATCTCGCAAACCTCGTCTACTATAGTCTGCGATGCGGGGACGCGCTTGGCTCCTGTTCGCCCTTCCGCTTTTCGGATGCGGCTCGTCTTCGGACGGCACGAACGGCGGCACCGCCGACTGCAAAAGCGACGGCACGTGCCCGGCGGCGCTCTCGTGCAACGACGACGAGCATCCGAGCGCCGACGGCGCGTCTTGCGTGAAGGTCGGATGGCAAAATTGTCCGCCGGGATTCGCCCTCGACGCGACCGGGTACGGATGCATCGACGTCTCGCCTCCTGACGACTGCGCCGCCGGCACGATGCCGACGATCGGCGACGTGACATGCAAGCCCGTAGGCACGACATCGTGTGCGAGCGGCTTCACGCCGGACGCGAGCGGGTGGGGATGCGATGCCATCGTGCCGCCTGCTTCGTGCAGCGGCGCGACGATCGAAAAGCTCGGGAGCGCGACGTGCGCACCGGTCGGCGATTGCAACGCTACGTTTCCGCCTGCGGGAGCCACGCTCTTCGTGAATGCATCCGGCCCATCTGACGGAACGCATTTCACGACGATCGGCGCCGCCATCGCGGCCGCCACAGACGGTGTCACGATCTCGATCGACTCCGGCACGTATGCCGAATCGATCGCGCTGACGCACGCCGTGCACCTCGTCGGAAAGTGTCCTGCGATGGTCACGGTGTCGGAGGCATCGCCCGCGACCGCGGGCATCTCGATCGCCGGAGTCAGCGGCGCATCGGTGAGCGGCATCACCATCACGGGGCATTTGCCCGGCGTGAAGATGACGAGCGGATCGCTGACGCTCACCTCGGTCGTCATCGACGGGAATTCGTCCGCAGGAATCTCCGCGGCCGGCGCATCGACGCTCGAAGTCGACGACTCGGTCATTCGAAGCAGCGCCGCGAGCACGTCGCCCGCCGGCGATGGCGACGGCGTCGACGTATCGATGGGCGCAAGCGTCACCATGAAGAGAAGCGCGGTCGTCTCCAACGTCGCGAGCGGCATCTTCGCGACGGACGCTTCGACGAGCCTCACGTTCGAAGACGGGGTCGTGACCGACACACGCGTCAAAGCGAGCGGCGACTACGGCGTCGGCATCGACGTCGTCACGAAAGCGAAGGCGGACATCCTTCGCAGCTACGTCGCGCGCAATCACGAAGCCGGTCTCGTGTCGGCCGCGCTCTCCGAGCTTGCGGTCGACGATTCGGTCATCGAGGGCAACTTGCCGAGCAGCGCCGGCTTCGGACGCGGCATCACGAACGACGGTGGCAACGTCACGATCGAAAATGTCACCGTCGATCAAAACGTCGACGTCGGCATCGCCAGCGAGGCGAAAGGCACGCTCGACGCGAAAAACAGCGTATTTCGTGCGCAAAAGCCGAATGCCGATCGATCGAAAGGGGCAGGCGTGTCGGCGAGCTCCGGCGCGCAAGTCACGCTCACGAGCGTGGCCCTCGTCGGCAACTCGGAAGAAGGCGCGTTCTCCGACGGCGCGGGATCCTCGCTCACGATGACGAGCTCGATCGCGCGCGACGGCGTGATGCTCGCAGGCAACACGGCGGGCAATGGCGCAGTTGCACAAAATGGCGGCAAGCTGATCTTGGACGGATCCGCGCTCGTCGCGAATCACGAATCGGGTCTCTTGCTCTTCGACGCCGGATCGAGCGCGAACGTGAGCCGATCGATCATCGCGAGGCAGCTCACGAGCATGAACCAGCAATTTGGCCGCGGCATCGTCTTGCAGAACGGCCCGACCCTCACGATGAATCAGAGCGTCGTGGCCAACAACACCGACATTGCGTTTTCGGCGCGAGGCGCCGGCACGAACGCGACGATCGCCCAGAGCGTGTTTCGCGACACGGACGCGCAGCCGCTCGACGGCACGCATGGACGCGGCCTCAACGTGATCGAATCGGCGACCGCGACGATCACCGACTGCGAGGTCTACGGCAACCAAGAGGTCGCCGCGCTCGTCTCCGGATCGAACGCTTCGCTCACGGCGACGACGTCGGTCTTCGCGGGAACGCGCCTCGATACGAAGTTGGGCTCGGCGGGCCGCGGATTCGC
>JAICXU010000532.1 GCA_025934595.1 Polyangiaceae bacterium
GCGGTTGTGCTCCTTGATATGAGCATCCGTCCGGTCAGCCGAGAACACGTCTACATGACCGCCATGCTTGTCGATATGATACAGGGCGTACGCGAGGCCCCGAGGCATCGGAACGATGCCATGATAGCTTACGACATGCGCCATCGAGCTTGTTCTGGAGCAGCTCGCCGTCCATGTAGACCTTCACGTCGGCAAGGGATTGGCCCTTCGGATCGCGTGCGTCGAAGACCACGGTGGGCGTTCCCTTTTCGACTTCCGATAGCCACTGCGTGCAGTCGCCGACGACGGCGGCTGGACAAGTCGACTGACTGCAGACGAGCAGCTCCTTGTGCGCCGCGCGAAGCTTCTTGTCGCGTCGCAGATACTGAGCCTTCTCGTACGCGCTCGCGCAAGCAGCGCCGGTCGAATCTGCCGCGAACGCGGTGCGTGCGGGAACCGAAGACGCGAGGAGCGCGAGAGCGACGATCGGTGTCGAAAGGCGCACGAGATCCATGCGGCGATAGTATCGCGCAAACGCGTCGCGCGTTTCTAAATGCATTCCGGTTTCAGGTGACGAATTCCGGAGGCGTCGATCGTGAACGGCGGAGTGCAATTCTTCTGCACAGGGGGCGGATTCGTGTGCGTGAACGTATGCGTCGGCGGCGTGGTCGCGCGTGCCGTCGCCGTCGCACGCGGTTTCGCCGTCGCCGCCGAGGCGGCAGTCGCGGATGGGGCCGCGCTCGCGGTCGTCGTGGCGACGGGCATCGTGGCCGACGTCGGCTCCGCGGGCTGCGTGGTCGTCGGTGCGGCGCTCGCGCTCGGCGTGGTCGGCTCCTCTTTCACGACGGCCGAAGACGTCGGCGGAATCTGGTTCGGGCTCCTCGAAGAAGCGCCGAGGAGAATGCCGACCGCGAGAACCACGATTCCGCCCACGATCGCGGCGGCGATCAACGCAAAATTTCGGCTTCGTTGCTGTTGTTGATGAAAGGCGAGCGAGCTCTGCGAAGGTGAGGACCCGAGATCGGCCTTGCTCATGGGCACCGGAAGAACGTTCGCGGTGCGACCGGACGGCGTGAGGTCGGGCGCCGACGCGCGTGGTCTCGACGTCGGTCCTTGCGACAGCTCGCCCGAAAGCGACGCCGCCATTTGGACGAGGCCTTCGTGCACGTCGGAACGACTCTCGATATCGGTGACGCGATCCGCGCGCTTCGCGAGCTCTTTGCCGGCGAGGTGCTCCACCCAGTTTCCGATTTCGCTCGCCGTGGAAGGATGCGTCACGCTCTCCAGCGCCTGCGCCATTTCGCGCGCAGTGGCGTAGCGATCCTCTCGATTTCGCGCCAGCGCGCGCATGACGACGATCTCGAGCTCCTCGGGGATCGTGGGAACGTACGTGCGTGGCGTGGCCACCGGCTCGAGCAAGATCTTCGTCAGCAAGCGCCCTTCATTTTCCGCTTCGAAAAGGCGGCGCCCGACGAGCGCTTCCCAGAGGACGACTCCTGCCGCATATACGTCGACGCGCCGATCCACGCCGGAGTCGCCGCGCAGCTGCTCGGGCGCCATGTAGCTGATTTTTCCTTTGATCTGACCTTCGCGCGTGCTCTGCATGCGCACCGCTGCTTTGGCGACGCCGAAGTCGAGCACGCGCGCGCTGCCGTCGACGCCCACCAAAATATTTTGCGGCGACACGTCGCGGTGCACGATGTCGAGCCGCTCGCCGCGTTCTGTCTTCGCCTCGTGCGCAGCATGCAATCCATGGAGCACGCCGGCGAGAGTCGTGGTCACGATCCGCACCGGTACGGGCTCTTGCCTCGTGCGCGCCGCTCGCAAGAGACGCGAGAGCGATTCGCCCTGCACGTAATCCATCACGAGGAGTAGCTCTTGTTCGAGCGCGACGACGTCGAGCGTGCTCACGACGTTCGGATGCCGAATGCGCGCGGCGAGGCGCGCCTCGTCGATGAACATCGACGAAAAATCCGGATCCTTCGCGAACTGCGGATGCAGTCGTTTGATGGCGACGGTGCGCGAGAATCCGACGGGGCCGAGGAGGCGTCCGAGATGGACCGTCGCCATGCCGCCGGCGGCGATTTCGTCATGCACGGCATACCGCCCGATGAAAAGCGGCCCCGCGCGCTGCGCCTTTTCTACGCCAACGCTCACGGATCCCCGAGAATTAGAGCACCACGCACGTGTCTCATGATCAAGTGAAGGATCCACAATTGTCCCTTTACGGCGAGCGCTGTGCAAGAAACACGGGGCAAAGAAACTATGGAGTCGAGCGACGCGGCTCATTCGCAGAACGGCCAGCGCGACGAGCCTGAACGAATTAGCCTGTAGGGCGACGACGTCGACGATGAGAGGGTGAAGTGGTCGAGCACGAGATAGACGCGGAGATCGCGCGCGCTGCGTTCGGACGAGCCAGCGAGGCCGCGCTGATCGTGGGTCGCGCCCGCGTGGTGGTGGCCGTGAACGACGCTGCGTGTCGTTTGCTGGGAAAAAGAAAGGCCGATCTCGAAGGCAAGCCGCTCATGCTCCTGCCCGAAGCCGTGTGGGCGGCGCTGGCGAATGGCGACAGCATCAAGACCGAGTTCGACGTTTTCCTCGGCTCGCAGGCGATCACCGTCGGCATGTCCGCGTCGGCAAACATACGACCGCACACGCACCTACTTCTGCTTCGAGACGTGAGCGAGCGACGTCGCCGAGAAATCCTGAGCGAGCGCTACGAGCTCCTCGCGCGGCACACGCACGACATCGTTCTTTTCATCGATCGCTTCGGTCGTATCGTCGAGGCGAACGACGCGGCGGTGATCGCGTATGGATACCCGCGCGAGGAGCTCTGCACGCTGCACATCTCCGATTTACGCGAGCCTTCCACGCACGGCGACATTGCTCCTCGCATGGAAGAAGCGTTTCGCAGCAGCGTGCTCTTCGAGACGCTGCATCGTCGAAAAGACGGCAGCTCATTTCCGGTCGAAGTCGGATCGCGCAGCGCCAACGTCGCCGGGGAGATGCTGCTCCTCAGCGTCATTCGCGACATCACCGATCGCCTGCAGCTTCAGGCCGGGCTCGTCCAGGCCGATCGCCTCGCCACGTTCGGCATGATGGCGGCAGGTATTGCGCACGAGATCAACAATCCGCTCGCGTACGCGCTCACGAACGTCGACGTGCTCGCTCGACGCGTGAGCACGCTGCTCGTGAAGACGCGCGAGAAGGCGGCGGCGCAAAAGACGATGACGGCGGCGGAGCTCTCGACATCGCTCGAGCAATGCAGCGAGATGATCGCGACCGCGCAAGAAGGAATGGGACGCGTGCGCTCCATCGTGCGCGACCTCAAAACGTTCTCGCGAGAGGACGAGGGTGCGGGTGATCGCATCGACCTGCGAACGATTCTGGATTCGAGCATCAACGTCGCGCGCGGTGAGATTCGGCAGCGCGCGCGTGTCGTTCGTGAGTACGGCGACATTCCGCTCGTGCAGGTAGATGCATCTCGCCTGGGTCAGGTCTTCTTGAATCTCATCGTGAATGCCGCGCAAGCCATTCCCGAAGGACGTCACGACGGCGAGATACGTCTCGTGACGAGCACGTCGCCCACCGGTGACGCGCTCGTCGAGGTCATCGACAACGGCGTGGGCATCGAAGAACACATGATCCCGCAGATTTTCCGGCCTTTCGTGACGACGAAGCCCGCTGGCGAAGGCACGGGCCTCGGTCTGCACATCGCGCGAACGATCGCTCGCGCGTGCGGCGGCGATGTCGTCGCCGA
>JAICXU010000719.1 GCA_025934595.1 Polyangiaceae bacterium
CGAGAGCATGCGCTCCCGGAGCCGACCTAGTAGCGCTTATTTCTTCACCGCCGACGGCGGTGGAACCGACCCCGTGACGGGCACGCGCACGCTCGCGCGCGATGCGATGTCGATCTCGCTGCCAGGCACGCCCGCGATCGCAAGCGTGGCCGGCGGGCTCCATGCGAGCGGCGCGTCGGGGCCGCCCACGAGACCGTAGAAACGCGCTGCGACCTTGCCGAGACGCGCGTCGCCGAGGTCCTCCCACACTCTTCGCCAGGTGCACGATTCTTTGAGCGCGGCGATGAAGGCCTCGGCGGTCTTGAAGCTCAACGTGTGCCTGACGACGGTGTGGCGCACCATCGTGAGATCGGCCTTCTCGAACATTTCGTTCATCGGATCGCGGAGCGCAAAGCTCTTCGGATTCGGCGAAGCGACGTCGGGCTCGCAGTGTTGCAGGCAGCGCGCGACACGCTCGAAGAGATCGTCTTCTTCGGTGGGCCCCCACGTCAAAATGCCGATTTTTCCCGCCTGCGAGAGCCCCTTGCGCCACGCCTTCAACCCCGTCACGCGATCTTGGAGCTGCCAGAGCCCGAACGCGCACAAGACCGCATCCCACGTGCCGCCGTCGATCTCCGACGCGTCGCCATGAAGGACCTCGACGTTCTTGAGGCCCGCGGCTTCGACTTTTTCGCGGCAGATGCTCGCCATCATCGCGCTCGAATCGACCGCGCGAACGAATCCGGTTTCGCCGACCTCGCGCGCCGCGGCGAGCACCTCGGCGCCAGGACCCGCCGCCGCGACGAACACGCGCTGGCCCGGCGCGAGCTTCACTTCGCGGATCAAATCCATGTGGTAGGGCACGAAGCGAGGCATCCATTCCTCGACGTAGCCCTGCGCGGCGTTGTCCCACGGCGTCGCCATGGGCCGAGCATACGAGAAGACGGCCCAAATCTGCTACCGTCTCGCCTCATGTCCGAGACCGCTGAAACTCTACGAAAAACACCGATGCACGACGAGCACGTAAAGCTCGGCGCGCAGATGGTGCCGTTCGCCGGATGGCATATGCCTGTAAAATACACGGGGATCGTCGACGAGCACAAAGCGGTGCGTGAAGCGTGCGGGCTCTTCGACGTCTCGCACATGGGCCGATTGCAAATCGACGGCGAGCACGCGGTTGCCGTCGTCGATTATCTCGTCACGAACGACATCAAGAAGCTCGGCGCGCATCACGCGGCGTACACGTGCTGCTGCAACGAGAAGGGCACGATCTTGGACGATCTCATCGTCTACAAGGTGTCGGGCGAAAAAGTGTACGTCGTCTGCAACGCGTCGAACCGCGACAAGATCATTCCGCACTTCCAAAAGGCGTGCGAATACCACTGCGGCTTCGAAGACCGCAGCGACGAGACGGCGCTCCTCGCGCTGCAAGGTCCGAAGGCGTTCGACGTCCTCGCGAAGCTCGGTGATTCAGGCCCGAAATTGCGTGAGTTGAAGTCGTTCGATTTCTCCGATTTCGCGGACACGAAGCTCGCCGGCATTCCGTGCGCGGTCGCGCGCACGGGCTACACGGCCGAAGACGGCGTCGAGATTTTCGTTCCCGCGAACGAAGCGGCGAAATTGTGGCGCGCGATTTTGGACGCGGGAAAGGATCTCGGGTGCAAGCCCATCGGCCTCGGCGCGCGCGACACGCTGCGACTCGAGGGCCGGCTCTCGCTTTACGGCAACGACATCGACGAGACGACGAATCCCATCGAAGCCGGCCTCGGCTGGGTCGTGAAGCTCGACAAGGAACATCCTCATTTCATCGGCTACGAAGCGCTCGCCGCCGTGAAAGCGAAGCCGCTGCCTCGCAAGCTCGTCGGATTCGAGATGACCGGCCGCGGCGTCGGTCGTCACGGCTATCCTCTGCGCGATCTCGACGGGAAAGACGTCGGCGTTTGCACGAGCGGCGCGCCATCGCCCACGCTCGGCAAGAACATCGGGCTCGGTTATTTGCCGACGGCGATGACCGAAATCGGAACGAAATTTTTCGTCGACTGTCGCGGCAAGAACGTGGAAGCCGTCGTCGTCAAAACGCCCTTTTACAAGCGCAAAGCGTGATCCCCGCGTAGCTCACAAGATCAAGGCGTCTTTTGCCGACTTGAGGAACCTCGCGATCTGCGTCCACTGGTGCCGGTAGCCATAGCCCACGTCGATCTCGCCGTCGTAGTGCGCAATCGCCGCGTTCGATACCGCTCGTCGCATCGCGGCATCCGCCTCCGACTCGATCTCGTTTTCCGACATCGGCACCATTCCGCGCTCGGCGCGCGTCTTGATGAAGTGAAGAACGGGCACGAGCTCACCCGCGTCGAGCCATATTCCGTGCATATTACATATATCGATGATCGCTCCGGACCGCGCCGCGAAGTTCACTCGATCCATGTCTCGATGGCACGCGATGCACGTGACCGTCGGCACGCGCGAAGCGGCGACCGCAACGGTCGGCGGAGGCGGCGGATGATCGCCGAGCGGCAACGGCAGCCCCACGATGTAGTCGTTGATGATTTGCGACATCTGCAACGCGGGCACGAAGAAGCCCCGGCAGCGAGCACACAGCTTGATGACCGAGCGGCCGAACGGGGTCTTCTCGAGGGAGTGTGAATCGCCACAACGGGGACACGGGAATCCGATGTCGGGGGTGCCGTCTTCGATCGACGCTGCGCTCCAGGCGCCGCATTTCGAGCAATCGCCGTCGTCGCGCCGGAGCTCACCGCAAAACAAGCAGTGGAGCGGCTCGGTCGTGGGAAGCCCCGCGGACCGATAC
>JAICXU010000869.1 GCA_025934595.1 Polyangiaceae bacterium
CCGACTACGACACGGCCGACCGCCTCTACTTCGAGCCCCTCACGCTCGAAGACGTCCTCGCGATCTGCGATGAAGAAAAGCCAGTCGGCGTCATCGTGCAGTTCGGCGGGCAGACGCCGCTGAAGCTCGCCGTTCCCCTCCAAGAGCGCGGCGTGAGCCTCCTCGGAACTTCCGCCGACGCCATCGACCGCGCCGAAGATCGCGGCCGCTTCGACGACCTCCTCTCCACGTTGAACCTTCGTCGCCCGAAGAGCGCGATCGCGAAAGGCGCGAGCGAAGCGTTGCCGATCGCCCGAGAAATCGGCTTTCCCGTGCTGGTCAGACCGAGCTACGTCCTCGGCGGTCGCGCGATGATGATCGCGTACTCCGAAGCCGAGCTCGAGGTCTACGTGCATCGCGCCGTCGAGGCCGCACGCGACGCGGGCACGCAAAATATTTTGGTCGACGAGTTCTTGAAAGACGCGATCGAGGTCGACGTCGACTGCCTGTGCGACAAGAAAACCGCCGTCATCGGCGGCGTCATGCAACACATCGAAGAAGCGGGCGTGCATTCGGGCGACTCGTCCTCGATCTTGCCGCCGCATTCGCTCTCGCCGGAAATCGTGCTGTCGATCGAAGAGCAGACGCGCATGCTCGCGCTCGAGCTCGGCGTCATGGGCCTCATGAACGTGCAGTTCGCGGTGAAAGGCCAGGACGTCTACGTGCTCGAGGTGAATCCGCGCGCGAGCCGCACCGTGCCGTTCGTGTCGAAAGCGACGGGACGTCCGCTCGCGCGCATCGCGGCGCAAGTGATGGCGGGCATGACGCTCGCGGAGCTCGGCGTGGGCGAAATCGAGGTACCGCGGCACGTGTCGGTGAAAGAGAGCGTGTTTCCGTTCGCGAAATTCCCGGGCGTCGACACGATCCTGGGACCCGAGATGCGATCGACGGGCGAGGTCATGGGCATCTCGCACACGCTCGCGCGCGCGCTGCACAAGGCGATGCTGGCGAGCAATCAAGCGGTGGTCGTCGGCGAGAAGAAAAAGAAAGCGTTCATCAGCGTGAAGAACGAGGACAAGCCCGCAGCGTGCGTCATCGCACGACGGCTTCGCGCCGCGGGCTTCCAGATCTGCGCGACGAAAGGGACCGCGGCTGCGCTCGAGCGCGCGCGCATTCCGGTCGAGCCCATTCGGAAAGTGCTCGAAGGCTCGCCGCACGTCGTCGATGCGATCAAGTCCGGCACGATCGCGATCGTCGTGAACACCACGATCGGCGGCACCGAGGTGCGCGACAGCTATTCGCTTCGCCGCCAGACCCTCCTCGCGAACATTCCATATTTCACGACGATCGCGGCGGCGCTTGCGGCATGCGATGCGATCGAAGCATCACGCGGCGAGCTCGCCCCCGAAGTGCGCTCGCTGCAAGAGTGGGCGGCGGGTTGACGCTCATCGGCGGCTCGGGTCGAGTCGCCGCTCGGTAGCTTCGAGCGCGGCGGCGGCCTCTTCCAAGTCATCGCGAAGCGCGGCGCGAATGTGTGCGCGTTCGCCGTCGTCGTGAATGGAGTCAATCGCGCGCGCGATACGATCCTGCTCTTTTTCCGGGGAAAGGCGCAAAAGAACGCGCGCGGCGCCTGCGCGGACTTCGGCGCTCGCATCGTGACTCTCGAGCGCGCGCCACAAATCGTCTTTGGCGATCGTCGTCGTCCGATACGCCGCGCTCGTCTGCAATGATGCGAGGGCATCGAGCCGCGCAAGCCAATCCGCGGGCGATGCGTCGTTTCGTTTCAGCGCGTCGAGGTGGCTCGTGGGATCGACGAAAGGTGCGGCGCCTCCGTTCGAAACGACAAGAGCGCCCTGAAGCTGCGCGATCATGAAAGCGCGCTCTTCCGCGCTCATTCCGGAGCTCAATCGCGTCGGAGCACAGCGGACGATCAACCGACCGCGGCTCGCCTTCTCGCGAATCACGATCGCCTTGCCGTCATCTGTGATCTCCTCGATGTCGGCGAACGACATGCGTTCTGCAGTGTCGGTCGAGATCAGCATTCCGCCCGCGTGCATGCGAAGCGTGCGATCGTCCGTCAAAAACCGGGCGACGGCTATCACAGCAGCAATGAACGCCATCGCAAATCCCAACGTCATGAGCTCGGACGACACTGTGCCGCTCAGCGCTGACATCGCAAAGGCAAGGAGAAACAAGAGGGCGGCGACCGCGCGGGTGAACGCGAGCGGAAGGTCGCCGCCGTGAGGCTCGAGG
>JAICXU010000732.1 GCA_025934595.1 Polyangiaceae bacterium
CAGCCCGCGCCAAGGATTTCCCCACGTGCGCGAGGGCGCTCTTCATCTTGCTTCGCGCCCCGCGCGGCAGGTCACGCCACGCATCTTCGAGCGCGCCGGGAGCCTCTTCGAGAAGAACGGCGATGAGCACGCCGGCTTGCTGCAGGTCCTTGCTCCGTTTGTCGCGCGTCGCGCCACGCAGCTCCGCGACGAGGACCTTGTGCAATGCCATTCGCTCCGCGCGCGGCAGTCGAACCGGCGTCACGTTTTCTTTTCCGAGAACGACGCCGTCGCGCGAGCCCTCGAGCAGGTATTTCAAGAACGGAAGCGCGGTCGCGTGGGCACGCAGCTCCGGCACGGCCTTGACGCTCACGCCGTCCGTCGAGCCGGGCGCCAATAGATCGACGCGAAGCCGCGCTCCCTTCACCTTGAACGAGGTCGACGGCGCATGCCGACCGAAGCCCGGCACCGGGAGCAGCGGAACCCGCGACGCGGCGAGAACGGTCTCGAGAGATGCCTCGGGAGGCAGCGCGACGTCGAGGGGATCGCCGCGCGCGATGTCGACGTCCTCTGTGCTGAAGCCGGCCGCACGCACGCCGAGATCGTTCAGAAGCGCGCCGTACGCGTGCGATCCCACGAGCACGGCGCCGCCGCGAAATAGCCCTTCGTTGAAGAGCGCGGCGAGGATCGCCGACACGCGCGGCTCCACGCGCACGTAGCCGTAGTGGGCCAAGTCGCGGGTGTCACGCAGGAGCGCGCTCGCCTCGGCGATGCGCTCTCGCGTGAGCTGCGCGCGTTCGATGGCGTCCTTGTCGTCCACGGGACCGAGATAGTCCGCGCCGCGCTTCCCTTCCGCGTCGTAGAACTGGCGATAGAAAAACCTCCGCCCTGCGACGGTGCGCTCGTCGACCGATCCAGGCGTGCCCACGAGCACGAGCCGTTGCTCGAGCGCGCGTCCCTTCAGATCCGAGTACGCGGCAGCCACGACCGGTGGGTGACGGCCGAACAGCAATCCTTTGTTGGCTACTTCCATGAACTAGATAACAATAACCGACGGTCGCTTCCCACGCTACGGCGTGGTCGGTGGACCGAACGGCGTTCCGGGATCGCCGTCGTGATGCGCGGCGAACGGATCGTACGCGTTCGGGTCGGCTTTCGCCGGCGCCGCTTTTGCGCTCGGCTTCGCCGGGGGCTTGCATCGGCCTTCGCGCGTGTCGTCGAGAATCGTCGCGAACCTTTGCGCGTCTCCCGCGTGAAACGCGATGCGCGATTGGAAGTACGCGTGGAGCTTCGCGAGATCGTCCACCTGCCCTTCTTGGCAAAGCAGATTCACGATGTCGCGGATGCCGAGCTCCGGATCTCGGAAATCGTGCTCCTTCACGAGCGGATCGTCGACATACGAGTCGAGCCGCGCGACGATCGGCTCCGCCCGCGACCATCCGCGACCGAGCGCCGGCCACATCACGTGCGCGTTCGAGATCGAGATCGGGCTCGCGCCGATGAAGCTCGCGAACTCGATCTTCGAGATCGGCGCGCCCGACTGCGCTGGGAAACGCGCCCAGTCGACGGCGCCATTTCCGTAGCGATCGATCTCGCTGAACAAGAAAAGGAGCATGCCGCGACGGTCGGGGCGCGCCTTCCACTCGCGACCGAGCTCGTCGACGAGCACGCGCTTGTCCGCTGCTTCGGCTTCTTCCGCGATGACGCGCGCGCCAGCGTTCCATGCATCCGAATCGCTCTCGACCGCGCGCCAGAACGCGACCTCCCGCGACGTGGCTTCGTCTCCTCGAATCCGCCGTACGTTCGCGAACGCCGTCTCGTCCATGACCGCGTCGTGCTTCTTCACGAGCCAATCCACGAATCGCTTTCGTGACGTCGCGTCCATGTCGAACGCGAATTCGTAGAGCTCGTGGTGGCAATGCGGCGACTCGGTGCGGTGTCCGCGCTCATCGAGTGGATACGGACACACGACCTCGTCGTAGAGCTCCTGCTCTTCGCGCGGCGCCGCGTTGCGCATCGGATGTCCCGCGGCGATCCACGCGTCCGCGATCGGCAGCGCGTGACCCAGCCAATCGAACCCGGGAAATGCGAACGACACGAACGTGCCGTCGCCTGGCTTGCGATCGCGATTGTAAGGGAGCACGGCCGTCGTCTTCAGCATCTCTCGTTTTTGCGCTACGGAGAGCCGGTCGAAGCGCGCCGACAGCCACGCGACATACGCCGCCTCCCCACGGTGAAATGCCGTATTTTTCCCCGCGCGGACGATTTGCGCAGGCGCTTCGTCGTACGCACGCGCGAAGTACGACGCTTCGTTCACGAGCCACTTGGTCACGCGCGCATCGAGCGAATCTTTCGGCGAATCCGACGCGGACTCTGGCTTCACGCGCGCCGCGAGCTCGGCGACGCGCTCGATCGCAATCGAGTGGGGATCGTTCGCGATGCCTTCGCCCGTCGTGAGGTCGCCGCGTTTTTCGTGTCGCTCGTGCCGGCTGCCCGTGAGGTAATCGAAGTAGAGCTCGACGTCGTCGGCGGTGGCCGGCGTCGCGTTCGCGAAGCGCCGCTCCAAGTAATCATCGAACGCGTCGACGAGGACGCTGTAGATGGCTCCGCGAGGAATGAGCGCCGGCGCCTGCGCGGGCATCGTGATCGTCACCTCGCCCGTCTTCGCGTCGAGCGCGGCGTCACTGTCGCGGGCAACGGCGTCGTATTTGCAGAATACACGCTTCACCAGCGGCGCCCCGAGGTCGA
>JAICXU010000300.1 GCA_025934595.1 Polyangiaceae bacterium
GACGGCGCCCGCCTTCGCCGCGATGGGCGCAAACTCACGAGAAGGTCCCGCGCCCGCGCTGAAGAGCGCAACGTCGACGCCGGTGAACGACGCGGGCGACATGGCTTCGACGGTGACTTCGGCGCCGTTGAAAACGAGCTTTTTTCCCGCGGATTTCGCGCTCGCGAGCGCCACGAGCTTTTTCACCGGAAAGCGACGCTGCTCCAGCGTTCGCACCATTTCACGACCGACTGCGCCCGTGGCTCCGCACACCGCGACGACGAAAGACATGGTGCTCGATATGTCATAATCGAGAGAGCACCGCAAAACTCCCGATGTCCGAAATGCGCACTCCGAATGATGCACGTGAGCTCGCCGACATGCGTCGGGATTACGAGCGCGGAACGCTCGACGAAGCGTCGCTGAAAAACGACCCCATCGCGGAGCTCGCGGAGTGGCTCTCGATCGCGGTGGCGGCGAGAGTGGTCGAGCCGAATGCAATGGCGCTGGCCACGGCGAGCGCGGAAGGCACGCCGAACGTGCGCGTCGTGCTGTGCAAAGGCGTCGATGCGCGCGGCATCGTTTTTTACACGAACTATCGAAGCCACAAGGCGCGCGAGCTCGACGAGAATCCGCGCGCTGCGCTCGATTTTTTGTGGCGTGAGCTCACGCGACAGGTGCGCGTCCAAGGCCGAGTCGAGAAGATCGGTCCAAGCGAATCGGATGCGTATTTTCGCTCGAGGCCGCGCGCCAGCCAGCTCGGCGCCTGGGCTTCCGAAAATCAAAGCGCCGAGGTCACGCGCGCCGAGCTCGATCACCGTCTCGCCGATCTCGAGAAAAAATACGCGGGAACGGAGATTCCTCGCCCGCCGTTTTGGGGTGGTTACCGCGTGATTCCGGATCGCTTCGAATTCTGGCTCGGCGGCCCGGGTCGCCTCCACGACTGCATCGCGTACGTGCGCGAAAATTCCGGCTGGCGAAAGACGCGAGTTTCGCCGTGAAGAACATTTCGATGAAGCGGTGTCTCCTCGCGCTCGCGTGCGTCGCGCCGGCGTGCGTGCACGCGACCTCGCCCGTCGACACGGACGGCAATCTCGCGCTTCGCCCGACGGCGCCGCTCGCGAAAGATCCGATCGTCCGTCCCGCGCGTCTCGTTCCGCAGACGCCCACCGACGATCACGCGTATGGCGTCGAGCCAGGAGGCGGCGTTCGATCGCTGGCTTCGGGCGTGCGCATCGTGAATCTTCCGAACGGCGCCGTCATGTCGGCGGCCACGTCGCTGCCCGCTGCACCTGCGCGCGTGATCGAAGTGCCCGATCGCATGGGCGGAGGATTTTTGTTTTTGCTGAGCCCCACCGTGTGGCGCGCCGATCGGTGGCTCGGCCCCGCCCGGCCGATTTACCGATCGAACGATTCACTCGGCGGAATCACGGTCGGCCTCGATCGCGTGTATTTGCAGAGCAATCGCGGCGCGGAAGAAGCGATCGATCCGCGCACCGGCGCCATCCTCGACCTCGGCGCATGGCCGCCGGCACCGTTCGTCGAAAGCTACGCCGCGATGGACGGTTGGCGCGCCGTCGCTTCGACGGATCTTCGCGGCATCGTCGGCACGTTCGACGCGGGCGCGTCGTGGCATCCGCTTCCGATTCCCCTCGATGCCACCGAAATTCGCTCGTACGGCAGCGGCCTCCTCGTCGTCGGCGTCGACGCATCACGCACGCGCGTCGGCTACGAAGTGAGGCCCGACGGCCAAGTCGCTCGCCTCGCATCGCTTCCCACCGCGACGCCGAGCGTTCCACCTTCTTCTGCAGATGTCGCGAAGCCGTTCGGCGACCGGCCTCTCGTCGCTGCGATCGAAGACGGTTGGCCGCTCGCCGACGGCACGGTCGTTCTCGCGCGCGACGGCGCGCTCGCACGCGTGCGGCTCGAAGACGGCGCCGTCGTCGAGATGGCGTCCTCCGCATATCCGCTGAGACCGAGCCGATGCCATCCGATTCCTTTCGGCGAAGGCATCGCGTTCGTGTGCGGCGAGCCTCGCGGCCGCACGGCGATCTACCGCTACGAAAATGGCGCTCTCGTCGAAGCGCGACATTTCGATTCGCCGCGGATGATCCTCGCTTCGTCGACGGGCGCGGCTGCGGTTCGCGGGCCGTGCGATCCCGCGGCGACCGACGCCGATTCGGCAGGCGAGCAGACCTACTGCGTGATCCCGAAGTCGAGCGCGGCTTCGCCCGACGGCGCGGGAGCACGCGAGGTCCACTTGAAGGGCGACATCGGCGGCGAGCGCGTCGTCGTGCTGTCGAGCGGAAAGCTCGCCGTCGTTTCGCCGCCTCACGGCGATCTCCTCACGGCGCGCATCACGATCGTCGACGAGAGCGGAGCATCGACCACGAAACAAATCGTGTTCCCCAAGGAGACGCCGCGCGACGCCATGCGTGTCGTGAAAAACGGTTTGTGGCTCGACGGGATCGAAGAGCGAAGACCCGGCGTGCTCGGCGGCTGGATCGAATCGGCCGGCACCATGCTCGGCTACGAGCTCGAGCAAGACGGCGGCGCCACGGCGGGAACGTTCATCCGCGACGCGGGATCCACGGCAATATCAGGGCGATTTGCGCTCGGATGGAGCGCCGCACGTCGTGGCTACGAAACGACCGACGGTGGCATGACGTGGAAGGCGCTCGAGCTCCCCGATCCGATTCGCACCGCACCAACGCATGGCCCCGTGGAGCGCGCATGCGGCCCCGTCGGCTGTCTCGCGCAAGGCTGGATTCGGATCGGATGGGGATCGAGGCCGCCCGAGAAAATGGCGGAGCCGGTGCAAGGCCCCACCGCGCTCTACCCGCCGGTGAAATCGCTCGCGCTCACGTGCGAGCCGACGCGCGCTCCGCCGAAGCTTCCGATCACGATGGCTCCGCCGCCGCCGACGGCCGCAGGTCGCGAGGCGCAAGCCGCGCAGCTCACGATCTTGATGCAGCAGGCGCAAGCGCACGTCATGCCTTCTCCGCCCTCGTGGCGAGGTGGAGGCTCGGTGCGCCCCGCCGTTTTGCAGACGACGCTCGATTGGACGCCGTTTTTCTCCGCGCAAGCGCCGTCGCTGCGTCCCGACGACGTCGGCTACAGCATCGACGCCGCCGATTTTCTCGATCGTTCCAGCAAGCTCGGAAGCATGATGCGATTTTACGCGTGGGGCGCGCGCGGAACCGAATGGGAGCGCACGAGCCGATGGATCGTGCGCTGGCTCGGCCCATTCTCCGCGGCAGGCGACGTGCGCTCGACGCAGAGCGCGCCGCCGCCGCCCGTCGTGATCGATTCGTCGCACTTCGCGAATCAATTCGGAATGATCCATCCCGTGCAAGCGTGGACGATGGTGCCCGGAGACGATCCGCAACATGCTTTGCTCGTAGCGCGCCGCCAAACGCAAGGCGACGTCGTCATTCTCGCGCTCGAGGCCGATCATCCACCGGTCGAAATTCGGCGCGCGGACGGCGAGCCGATCAGCGACGTCGAAGCAGCGCTCCGCATGCGTGGTCGTTGGTTTTTCGCGGAGCCATCGGATGGCACGCCGGGATCGCTCATGACGATCTTCGAAGCGGATGGACCCCTCGCGCACGAATTCGTATCGCTCCCGCGCGCGCAAGACGACGATCCTGCACGCCAACCGATTCGTCTCGCTGCGCGATCCGACGGCCGCGCGATCGGCGTCATCGTCGAGGGGCAGCCGCTTTCGGATCGACCGGGCACACCGATCCGCTGGGCGCTTTCCATCGACGCCGACGACGCGACGATCGGATCGCTCGAGCCTCTCGGCGCGATCGACTTCGCGGATCGATCCGAGATCGGCGTCTGCACGGGAGACGAAGCTGGATGGATCATCGACCTGTCTTGGCCGACGACCTCGCTCACGGCGTCCATCCAGGGCGTTACGCGACCGCTCCGGACTCCGTACGCGCGCATCCGCGAAACGAAGTCGAGCATGTGCATCGAAAAAATCGCCGCCTACTACGACGCGGCGCCGGAGAGCCTCACGAGGTCGCGCGGCAATTCGCTACACGGTGAGGCACAAGGCATCGACGTCATCGCGATCTCCTCGCATGTCCGCTACCCGCTCCGGTGCGTGCCCACGCCTTAACATTGCGCGATCGGACGAGGACACCGCGCAACGCGCTACGCACGATCTCGGGGCGCGCCGCGGGCTTCAACAAACAACACGTAAATCCTTCTTTTGATTGGCATCTTGGGTGCTAATGTTCCCCTGCCTGCGCGGAGTGCGACTGCCCCCCCGGTCCCTTCGCGCGGGCACTTTTTCAACGTGTCGCGACGCTTCGGCGTGCACCGTACTTAAAGCCCTGCTCTAGACGGGCAGCACGTTTGCGCGCTAAGCGTCGCTTCGATGAAACGCGCTCTCTACGCTTGCTTCGCGGCTTCGGCGCTACTGGCTTGCGGGAGCGACACGGCGGCTCCGCCCGGCCCGAACGGACCGCAGATTGCGCCAGGCGAGGTGTGCGATCCGACGAGCACTTCACCCGTCGTCGTTCACTTCGATCCTCCGAGCATCGTCGTCGCGCCCGGAGAGTCGCGCCCGGTGCGCATGCTCGTCGATCCGGACGTGTGTGCGCCCACGCAAGCGATGTTCACGTCCGACAATGCAAGCGTGGCGGTAGCTCCGACCAATCCGACGCTCGATCTCCGTCACGCGACGTACGATTTCACGGTGCAAGGTGGCGCGGTCGGCACCGCGAACATCACTGCCGCATTGAATCTGCCCGCGACGTCGGGCAGCGGAACGCTCACCGTCGACGTGCGAAGCGCCGACATTGCCCCCTGCGCCGACGGCGACAAAGGACAAGGGACGCTGCAGGCCGGAACCGATTCGATCGCAGGCGCGGGCTCGCTCGTGAACGCTTCGATCTCATTTCCCGATGCCGCGTTCACGCGCGCGGACGAATTCGCCGAGCCCGCATTTCCCGCGACGGTTTCGTGCGCGCAGGACATCGTCCCTGCTGCGCCCGGCGGGCTCATGAAGCTCGGTCCTGCCGTCACGTTCGGCGCAGCGGCGCCGATGAATCCGAACCAAATCTTGCGTCGCGAATTCGACGTGAAAATTCCGGTGAATCCTGCGGCGATTCCGCCCGCCGGTCGCATGCGGCACGTGGAGGTCGTCTATTCGTCGCCGCTCGCGAAGACGCCGCGCGTGATGACGATCGCGAGCCCGCGCATCGAAAAGCAAAGCGACGGTAACTACGCGATGCTTTTTTCCACGCCGTGGTTCGGCACGTATCAAGTCGCGACGACGCCCGACGCCGGCACGATCC
>JAICXU010000003.1 GCA_025934595.1 Polyangiaceae bacterium
ACATCGACGCGTCCTGCGCGCTCGGCGACGGCCGCCTTCGCGACGTCGGCCAGCCTCGATGCCACGACCCCTTCGGGCGGAAGCACCGGCTCGAGAGGCTCGAGCAACACGCTCGGGACTTTGCCCTCGCTCATGAAGACGACTTCTCCATCGCGCGAAGCCCCGCCGGCACGACGAGCAGCGCCGACAAAAGCCCGAGCGCCGATCCGAGCGCGCCGACCGCGCCGAGATCGAAGAGCCCTTCGAACTTGCACACGAGCAGCGCGCCGAATCCCGCTGCCGTCGTGAGGCCGGTCGAAATGACGAGCGCGCCCTGCTCGCGAAGCGCGCGCGAGATCGTGCGATCGAGCGATTCGCCTTCTTTTTGGCCCGATCGCGCGGCATGCAAAAGAAACATGGATTCATCCATGGTGATGCCGATGAGCACCGGCAAGACCAATGCGTCGTAGACGTGCCATCGCACGTGCATGAGGCGCATGAGCAGCGCGACGGCGGCGACCTCGATGAGGATCGTCGCAAGCGAAAGCGCGACGTCCGTGCCGCGCTTCAGGATCGTGCGCAGCGTCACGATCGCGAGCAGCAGCGCGATGCCGCCGACGATCGGCAAGTCGTGGGCGAGGCTCGCTCGCAACGCGATCTCGAGCGCCTGATAGCCGGTGACGACGGTGCCCGCATCCGCAGCTGCGATTGCTTGCATGGCGGCGGCGTCTTTTTTCGGGTCGCCCGCTGGTCGCACGTAGCTCACGACGAGCGTGTCGCCGTGATCGACCGCGACGTGACGCGAGACGAGCCACGCGAGCGGGCCCGACGGATCGACGGCGTGTGTTTCTTCGGACGGATGTGAAAACGCATCGATGCCCGGCGCACACGCATCGGGATCGAAACCTGTCTCCACGAGCGCACGCACCAAATCGTCTCGTTTTTTCGGCAAATCGAGCGCATCGCGTGCTTTCAATCTCTCGCGTTGCAGGTCGACCGACGGCGCGAAGCTCGTCAGCGAATCGTAGCCCTCGATCGTTCCGTTCTCCGTGAGGCGATCCAATTCTTCCGCGACTTGATCCGCGCGCGCCATCGCGCGATCACGATTGGCGTCTGCGGTCACGACGAGCCACTGGCCCTCTTTGCTTCCGAAAATTTCGTAGATCTGGTGCTGCACTTGGAGCGGCACGAGCGCCCTCGGCCGGATCGCGACGAGCGTGTCGCTCGGCTCCGGCCACCCAATGACGAAGAGGAGCGCCACCGGCACGAGCGCCACTGCGAGCACGCCGAGCGCGCGAGCCCGCGTCGCCGTGAGATGCTCGACGAGGCTGATCCAACGAGGCGACGGCGGCTTCGGCGGATCCTTTTTCTCGAGCAGCGCGCCGATCGAAGGCGTGACGAGCAAAATGCCGACGGCGGTGAGCACCTCGCCCGCGCCGCAAAGAAGACCGAGCTGGCGAACGGCGGTGAGCTCGCTGAGGCCGAGCGAGAGAAATGCAAAGCCCGCGGCGACGGCAGCGAGCAGCGTCGGCTTCCACGTTTGTGCGCGTGCGAACCGCGCCGCTTCTTCGGGGTCGAGCCCGCGCCTTCGCCCGTCGAGCAGCGCCGCGTAGACGTGCACGCCGGTGTCGACGCCGACGCCGATCACGACGGCGGCGAATGCGGTCGCGATCGCGGACAAACCACCCGGGAAAAATGCGGCGATTCCGCTCGTCCACAACGTTCCGAGACCGAGCGGAGGCAACACGGCGATGAGGGCGCGCCCACGACGAAATGTCAGAAAAAACATCAGCGACGCGAACACGGTCGAGAGCGTGCCGCTCAAAATCATGTCGCGTTGCAGGAGCGACGCCGTGGCTCGGGCGATCGCGTGACCTCCCGTGATGGCCGTCGTCACGCTCGGATGCGACGCGCGCGCGGCGTCCATGGCCGCATTGGCATCGTCCATGAACGCTGCTGCGTCGTCGCTGTCGAATGCGCTTCCTTTCGGCTGCGCGACGACGAGCCGCGCGCGGCCTTCGTCGGCGACGAACATTCCGCCGCTCGATGCGTTCACGCCCGCCGCGAGCTCGGTGCGCGATTCCCACGGAATCGCCGACAAACGAAGCGGATCGCGCGCGAGCCACTCCTCGGCTTGTGCGCTTCCGGGTGCGAGCAAAAGGTCGCGCGTTTCGGCGAGCCGCTCGCGCATGCCTTGCGGCGTCAGGGCCTCGGCCAATTTTTGTTGCGCGCGCGGACCTGCGTAGGCCCACGCGAGCGTCGGATCGATCGACTTCAGCGGAGGCGCTTCGTCGAGCACGCGTATGACGGTCGGCTTCGTCTTCAAATTCGCCGCGACGTCCTTCGCGGCCGCCTCGACCTCGGCCGCGTCGCTTCCTCGCACGAGAACGACGGCGAGATCGCCGCCACCGAAGGCGCGCAAATACCGCGTGAGCATCGTGGCCATGCCGCGATTCGGGAAGAGATCGGTGAGATCGTTCGAGAGATGCAGCTTCGCGAACGAAAGCCACGCCGACAGCACCGTGACGAAGATCAGAAAGAGGCGCAAAAGGCGCGGGCGCGAGCTCACGACTCACTCATTTTCGACGGAAAGCGGCGGCACGAGATCGATGCGAACGCGCGTGATGCGACGGCGGCTCAAGCTGCTGACGGTGGCTTGTGCGTTCGGCGCGATCCTCACTTTGTCGCCCTTGCGCGGGACGCGGCCGAGCTCTTCGAGGACGAGCGGGCCGATGGGGCCGGCAAGATCGGCAGCGGGAATCTCGACGCCGATCGATTTCAATTCGTCCAGCGTCGTCGCCGCATCGACATCCCACGCGGTTTCTTGCCCGGAGATTTTCGCGATGCGCTGCGGCTCTTCGTCGAATTCGTCCCGGATCTCTCCGACGATCTCCTCGAGCAAATCTTCCATCGTGACCATGCCGCTCGTTCCGCCGTATTCGTCGACGACGATGGCGAGAGGAACTTGCTCTCGTTGCATGTCGCGGAGC
Source organism: Polyangiaceae bacterium (assembly GCA_025934595.1). Classification (GTDB taxonomy): domain Bacteria; phylum Myxococcota_A; class Polyangia; order Polyangiales; family Polyangiaceae; genus JAICXU01. The sequence goes on from JAICXU010000003.1 coordinate 2,970, forward strand.
ACGTCGAGGAGACCCTGCGTCTCCGGAACGAAGAGGACGTCTCGCTTCAATTCGGAGAGGGGCTTTTCGGTGAGCTTGTCGCCGTGGAGCAAAAAATCTTTCGCGTAGAGGTAACCGGCGATCTCGTCGAGTGATTTCCCCTTCGTGAGAACGATGCGCGAATATTGGTGCTTCTGCACGAAGCGCGCGGCGGTGTCGGTCGGCGTATCCAGCGGCAGCGAGAAGACGTCGACGCGCGGAACCATGGCGTGCTTCGCCGTGCGCTGCGCAAAGCGAATCACGCGCTCGACGAGCTCGCTCCGCGCCTTGCCACCGGGGCTACGTGCGGTATTTGCCGCTAAAATGCCGAGGATTTCTTCTTCGGAGAGCGTGCCTTCGCTCGCCGCATCTGCCGAAAGGCCGAGCATGCGGAGAAGGACGCCGCTCGCGCGCTCCAAGATCCAGAGGAGCGGACGAAACGTGACGTAGACGATCCTCAGCGGCGTCGAAGCAAAGAAGGCCGTTTGCTCCGAGCGCTGGATCGCGACGAGCTTGGGAACGAGCTCGCCCAAGAGCACGTGCGAAAAGGTGAGGAGCGTGAACGCGATGACGGTCGCGATGATGCGGAACGCGCCGCCCTCCTGCATTCCGGTACCCGTCACGCGTACGACGATTTTTTCGAGGGCGGGCTCTCCGATCCAACCGAGCCCGAGGCTCGCGAGCGTGACGCCGAATTGCGTAACCGACAGGTATCGATCGAGGCGCTCGAGGATTTGCTCGACGAGCTTCGCGCGCGGATCTTTTCTGGCCTTCGCGGGCAGTCGCGTCGCATGCAGCTTCACCAGCGCAAACTCCGCTGCGACGAAGAATCCGTTCATCACGATGAACAGCGCTGCGAATGCGAGCCCGACCACGGAAGAAACACCTTGTTAGCACGTTTAGCCGCCGGTACCGGGTCCCGTCAGCGATAGCGAAACCGGCGGAATTTCCGCCTCGCCGTGGATCGCCGCGTAGGCGCCGAAGCTCGACATCACCGCGATCACGTACGCGCGCGTCTCCGCATACGGAATCTTTTCCACGAAGACGTCGAGCGTCTCTCCTTGCGATCGCGCAATCCAGCGTTCGATCGCTTCGGGGCCCGCGTTGTAGGCGGCGACGGCGAGGGGAATCGACCCGTGGAATCGCGTGAGCAGCGCTCGAAGATATTTGGCGCCGATGCGGATCGAGGTCGCCGGATCCATCAAGGCATGCTCGTCGATCTTCGGATCGCCTTCGACGACGCGCGCTGTTTCGGGCAAGAGCTGCATGAGCCCGACGGCGTGCGCAGGCGAAATCGCCGTCGGCAAGAACTCGCTCTCTTGTCGCATCACCGCATGCACGAGCCCGCGCGGAAGCGGCAACGTCTGCTCTGCGCTTAGAACCATGTCCGCGTAGGGCTCCGGATACGCGCACGTCCACGCCCATCGATCGCGCTCTGCGATGACGCCGACGAACGTGGGACGCGCGATGCGAAGCGACAGCTGCTCGCGACGCCGCGCGACGTCGAGGAGGCCGTACGTCTCGCAACCGAGCTCCACGGATCGCGCGGGTGCGCCTGCCATGATCACGTTTTCTCGAGAAAATAAGGCGCTTTGCGCTTCGTCGTCGAGGCCGATCGCGTGCAGCATGTCCGCCGGGGGCACGAGCTTCACGGCGAGCGGGGGCATCGGTGGCTTCACGGGCGGCGGATCCGGACGCGGCGGCGGCGCGGCCTCGAGCGCCAAACGAGCGCGTGCGATCATCGCGCGCCACGACGAAGGCGATTCGTTCGCGATGTTCGTCCATCGCGTGAGAGCGTAGGTCTTGTCGCCCTCGCGCAGCGCGGCGAGCGCCGCGAGATCGGCGGCGGTGCTCGCGGGATCGGCGTCGGCGATCCTTTCGAACATCGCTTGCGCACCTTTCGCATCGCCGTTCATCAAGTGCGCGATGGCACGACCTCTTTCTGCATCCTTGCGCGACGCACCGTTCGCGAACGTCTTCACGTACGCGTCGAAGTCGGCGGCCGCTTTCGTCCAGCGTCCATGCAAAAGCTCGAGACGCGCGCCGAGAAACGCGGCTTGCTCGGCCCATGGCGTGCGTGGAAATCGAGCCAAAATGCCCGCATATCGTGCGATCGCTTCGTCGTCGTGATCCGCATGCGACATCGCGCGTGCGGCGTGCACGGCGTCCTCTGCGTCGTTCGTGCCGGACGCATTCACCGCCGCGTCGTAGGCCCGCGCGGCGTCCATGGCGCGTTTGCGATCATGCATGAGCGCGTCGGCTTTCGCGCGCAGGCGCACGGGGATCGTCACGTTCGGCGACGGCGCGCGCACCGACGCGTCGATGGCGGCGATCGCCTCGTCGGTGCGGCCGGCATCCGCGAAGGCCTTCGCCCGATCGAGCAGCTCGACGCCCGTCAGAGGATGCGCGGGGTCCAGGTGGGCGAGCGTCTCCATCGCATCGCGACCGTCGGGAAGATCGGGCGCGTGGAGGGCAAGCCACTTCGCGTCCGCGACGTTGTCGTTCGAATTCTTCAGCCCGAGCCGCAAGCGTCGTCCGCGTGCCTCCGCTTCTTGCGCGCGCGTGCGATCGCTTTCGCTGACCGCGTGATCGGCCGCGATCGTCGATCGCGCTGGATTTCCCGCTCGTTCGTAAGCTCGTGAGGCGTCGAGCTGCGCTTCGGCGCCTGGATGCGCCGAAAAATATTCCGCCGCCTTGTCGTACGGGCCGACCTCGAGCTCGGCGAGCGCACGACGCTTCGCGATCGAATCGGCGAGAAGTGGCAGCGCCGCCTCGACGTTCTCGAGAAGGGCGACGACGCGCGAAAAATCCTTCTGCTCGAACGCGACGCGCGCGCGAAGGTACACGAGCTCCGGCTGCTTCTTCTCCGCGTCGGTCAAAGCGTCGATCGCCGTGGCCGCGTCGTTCCAGGCTCCTTTGCGAACGGCATCTCGCCATGTCGGCGCAGGACCGGCGTCGAACTCGCCGTCGACGAGAGCGGCATCGATCCCGCCGTCGTTCCCGGACGCAGTCGTGAGCGCGGGCCCGTCGTGATGCGCGCAGCTCGCGAGAGCCGCGAGCGCGAAGCCCACGAAGCTACGCTTTTTCCACCGCAAATCCCCCTCCGCCCTGCCAGCTCCGCGATCTCGAAATCCCCGTGAAATCTCGGCCATCCACGACGCGCTTCATGCGCGGCACGCACATCGAATCGAAGGCCTCGCCGGACTCGATGCCGAGGTAACGCCGTCCCATTTTTTGCGCGACGGCGGCGGTGGTGCCGCTCCCGAGAAATGGATCGAGCACGAGGTCACCCGCGCTCGTCGTCATCTCGAGCACGCGCTCGACGAGGCGCTCGGGTTTTTTGTTCCGCGAGAACGTGACGCCGCCCTCGTTGGCGATGCCCTGGAACTTGATGTCGTCCCACACGTTCGTGACGGGCTCGACGATTTCTTTTTTTCCATTCACGACCCGCACCTTGTCGGCGAGGGAAAGGACGCGATTGCCGCCGCGCAAGATGAATGGCTTTCGTCCTTTTCGTTCGAGCACGAAGGTGCGATTCGGATGGGCGCGGGACTCTTCGATGAGCGCGCGAGCCTCGAGGCTCACGGCCTCGAAGCGCGGCTGGGCGAAACGCGCGACGTGCGCAGCGCGATCGAGCGAAAAACGCGTCATTTCTCGCTCGAAACGCGTTCTTCCGAGGTCTTTCGCCGCCGTCTTCGCGCTGCCCTTCCCGAGCCCTTGCGCGACGAATTGCGCGAGCGGCGAGAAGCGCCACGCGTGCGGGGCCTCGGTGGGATTTTCGAGATAGAGCGAATACGCGGGGTCGCGACCTTCGCGCGTGCGGACGATCGCGTTCGGCTTCCATTTCGACCGGTTCTTCGCGACGAGCACCAGAAAATCGGTGACGTTCACGGGTCCGCGATTGATCGTCTTGTGGCCGGTCGCCGCGCTTCGGACGACGGTGATGATGCTCACGCGGTTTTCAGGACCGAAGATCGTGTCGCAGAGCTCGAGCATCGTGCCGAGCTCGGTGTCGTCGATCTCGGCGAAGAGCGCGCCGTCGTCGGCGAGGAGCGTGTGCATGACGCGCATGCGATCGCGCATCATCGAGCGCCAGTCCGCCCGTTGCCACACGTCACGATATTCTTTGAAGCTGCGTCCGCTGTTGAAGGGGGGATCCATGTAGATTGCACGGAACGCGCCCGCGTGCGTATGGGTGAGCGCACGCATCACGGGAAGGTTGTCACCGTGAATGAGCTTGTTTTCTCGAGCGAAAGCCGCGTCGCCGTGGATGCATGAAGGCAACGGGCTCACCGCTTCGGCCGCTGCGCGATTTCCCCGGGCGCTCACGATTCGGCGAGCTTACCCCGAATCCACGGATCCGAAATGCGCCGCCAGTTCGCCTCGGCATTGAGGCCGGCGAGCACGCTGTAGAGGCCCCACTGCAGACGATTCACGAACGTGTGATCGGTCGGCATGTGAATGGGCTTCGGCAGGTGCGGCATTTTTTCGTCGGGCTTCAGCACGATCTTCTTTCCGTGGCGGACCAAGTAGGCCACGGCCTCGCGCGCATACGCATGCGTGAACGTGAAGCTGCGATCGACGACGGGCGGCATCGTGACGAGCTTCGTGTAATTCGTGTAGAGCTCGAACGCTTCGGGGTCGGTGGGATCGAAACCGAACACGCGCACGCATGCGCGCTCGAAATCGGCCCATCGGCCTTCTTGCTCCGCGAGCAACGTTTCGCGCATGCCCTCGACGAGCGGCTCGGGCAATTTCTTCGAGCAACCGAAATCGAGGAACGCGACGTTGCCACCGCCCAAAAACCGGTAATTTCCCGGGTGCGGGTCCGCATAGAGCAGCCCGTGCTTGTAAAGTGCACGCATCATGAAGCGCCAGATGGTCTGGCCCGCCGCGTTCTTGTCGGCCTGCGAAGCCTCGGCGCAGAACGTCGCGTAGTCCTGGCCTTCGATGAAATCGAGCGTGAGCACGCGGCGCGTCGTCAGACTGTGATGCACGCGCGGAATCACGATCTCCGGATCGTCTTGATGAATGCGCCGAAACGCGTCCGCCGTTTCCGCTTCGTTCGCGTAGTCGAGCTCCGCGAGAAAAACGGCCTTCACCTCGTCGAGCGTTTCGCGCGTGTGATAGCGGCGGCCGACGGGCGCGATCATCGTCTCGAGCGTCGACAGGCTCTTGAGGTCATTTTCGATCGCCTTGTCGATGCCCGGATACTGCACTTTGACGGCGACGCGATCTCCGCCGCGCGTCAGCGCGCGATGCACTTGCCCGATGCTCGCCGCAGCAAATGGCTCTTTTTCCCAGGTTTCGAAGACTTGATCGGGCGGGGCGCCGAGCTCGCTCGTCACGACTTTCACGGCGGCGGCCGACGACAAGGGTGGCGCCTTCGCTTGCAGCTTCTTCAGCGTCTCTTGGAATTTTTCTTCGTAGCCGGGCGGCGCGAGCCCGTCGATGTAGCTCGCCATTTGACCGAGCTTCAGCGGCAAGCCCTTCATCTCGCCGAGCGTCTTCAGCATCGCTTTCGCCGTCTTCTTCGCGGACTCGAGCGTCTTCTTTCGCGCTTCTTCTACTTCGTCCTCGGTGCGCTTCACGCCGACCGCGCGCTTCATCGCTTCCATGCCGAGCGGCAGCGCGCGAGGCGCGAGCGCGGTGAGACGGGCGATGCGTCCGAGGCGAGATGTCGGTGGCCGGTCCGGTCGGACGCTCGGCTTCTTCACCGGTGCTTCCGAATCCGTCGTCGTCACTTTCGCCATCGTCCGCGCATTATGGGAAAGTGCGCGATGGAAAACCAGCTGCGTCGTGTAATGTGCGTCTCATGAAACGCGCAAAACGAGCCTTTCGCACGGTGTTTGCGGCTGCGTGCATTTCGCCGCTTTTTTTCACGGTCGCGTGCAATCTGTTGAAGCACGACGACGCAGCCGATGCCGCGGCTGCCGAAACTGCGACCGCGACGGTCGCGGTCACGACGACGCCGCCCGAAACGGCGACGGCTCCCCCGACGACGGCGCCTCTCACGACCGTGGTTCCCGCCGGAGCGAAGAAGACCGGAAAAACCGTGAAGCTCGCCGACGGCGGCACGGGCGCGGTCCTCGCGCTCACCGATGGCGGTCAAGCCATCGTTCCGACGTTCGCGTTGCCCTCGTCGCTGCCGAGCACGTTGCCGAGCGGTTTCCCGACGACGCTGCCCAGCACCTTTCCGACGACGCTGCCGAGCAACCTGCAAGTGCCGAGCGGATTCAAATTGCCCACCTTTCCCACGGCATCGGCCAGCCACTGACGTGACGGCGGTGGCGAGCACGGAAGCCGCGCGTCTCGTCTCTCCGACGCCGCTGCCGCGAAAATTCGGACGCTACACGTTGTTCGATTTCGTCGGTCGTGGCGGCATGGCCGAGATTTATCTCGCGCGATCGACGACCGATCTCGGCGCGGCCCGCCTGTCGGTCGTGAAGCTGATTTTGTCGGAATACACGGCATTTCCGAAGTTCGCGGAGATGCTCACGTTCGAGGCGAAGCTCGCCGCGCAATTGAGCCACGCGAACGTGGTGCAGGTGTTCGACCTCGGACGCGAGGACGATCGGCTCTTCATCGGGATGGAGTACGTCGAGGGCTTCGATCTCAACGCGCTCCTTCGTCGTTGCTCGCAACAAAAAATTCCTCTGCCGATCGACTTCGCGCTGTTCATCGTCGCGAGCGCGCTTCGCGGTCTCGATTACGCACACCGACGCACGGACGAAACGGGTAAGCCGCTCGGCATCGTGCATCGGGACGTGTCGCCGTCGAACTTGCTCGTCTCGTTCGAGGGAGAGGTGAAGCTCTGCGATTTCGGAATCGCGCACGCGAACGACGCGATGTCGAATTTGTCGAGCGTCGTGGGTGCTCCGTATCGCCGCGCCGACGAGAGCTTCAGCGAAGCGCTCCAAGGCAAGGCGGGCTACATGTCACCCGAGCACGCACGCGGAGAGTCGATCGACGCGCGCGCCGACGTCTTCGCCGCGGGCATCGTTTTGTGGGAGCTGCTCGCCGGACGCCGCATGTATCGCATCGGCGATGGATCGGGCGGAACGTCACTCGTCGAGATCGCACGAAAGGCGGAAATTCCTGCCCTTTCGGAGCGCGGCATCCCCGAAGAAGCGAAGCTGCACGGCATCGTGAAAAAAGCGCTCGCGAAGGACAAGAACGATCGCTACGCGTCGGCGGCGGCGTTCTTGCGCGACCTCGAGGGCTACATGATGGACGCGCGGATGATGGCGAGCCCGCTCAAGCTCGGCGAGTGGATGGCCGAGCACTTCGGCACCGAGCTCATCGAACGCCGGCGCGCGCGCGAGCGAGGAGCCGCCGCGCTCGCGAAAGGCCCGCTCGTCGTCTTGACACCGCTCGAGACGCCGAAGGTCACGCCGGAGGTGCCGAAAGAGATGGACGCGAACGCGCTGGTTTCGTCGGTGCCGTCGTCGGTCGATCCGGTGAAAGAGCCGTCGCCCACGCCGTCTTCCGTGCGCAACGTCGCGCGCGCGGACGAGGAGGAGATTCCGCCCGCGGCGATGCTCGTCAAGAACAGCGAGCCGCCGGGGTGGATGGTGCTCGTGCTCATCGGCGGCGCGACGCTGATCGTCACCGGCGTGCTCCTGCTCTTCTTGCTCACTCACCACTCTTGATGCGCGACTGGCCTGCGCGCTCCTGACGTGAAACTCGCTGACGTCGCACTGCCGGTCCCGCTCGCGCACGCGTTCACGTACACGCTGCCGGACGCCTTGATCGATCGCGTCGTGCCCGGCGCGCGCGTCGTCGTGCCATTTGGCTCGAGAAATTCCGTGGGAATCGTCGTCGACGTGAAGGACGGCGAGCCGCCGCCGAACGCGAAGGAGGTGCTCTCGACGTTCGACGAAGCGCCCGCGCTCCCGTCCGATCTGCTCGCGTTCTTGCGCGATGTCTCGAGCTATTACCTCGCTCCCATCGGCGAGGTCGTGAAGCTCGCTCTGCCGCCCGAGGATCGCGCCGCCGCGAAGGCGAAATCCAAGCCTTCGCTGTTCGATCCGAAGAAGGGTCTCTCGACTCGTAAGGTCCAATGGGTCTGTCCAGAAGCACACCTAGATGCCCAAATGGGCAAGCATGTGTCGGGACAAGCACATATGGTGCTCTCGTACGTCCGCGCGCAGGGAGAAGCGCCGATCACGAAGCTCGAGACGCAGTGGAAGAGCGCACGCGCGGCGGTGAAGAAGCTCGTGGAGCTCGGGCTCGTGCGAATCGAGGAACGTGACGCGAAGTCGGATCCCTTCTTCGAGAATGCCGTCGCTCGTGACGCCGCGCCGGAGCCCACCGAGCCGCAAGCCGACGCGATGCGCGCGATCAACGACGCGATCGAAAAGGGGGAAGGCGGCGCTACGTTCTTGCTCCATGGCGTCACGGGATCGGGCAAGACCGAGGTGTATCTGTCCGCCATCGATCGCGCGATCCGCCAGAAAAAAGGCGCGATCGTGCTCGTGCCGGAGATCGCGCTCACCCCGCAGCTCGTGTCTCGTTATCGCGCGCGTTTCGGAGACGACGTCGCCGTCGTGCATTCCGCCCTCACCCCGCGCGAGCGCTACGACACGTGGATGCGACTTCGTCGCTCCGAGCTCCGCGTCGTCATCGGTGCGCGGAGCGCGCTCTTCACGCCCGTTCCCGAGGTCGGTCTCGTGATCGTCGACGAAGAGCACGATCCGTCGTTCAAACAAGAAGAAGGTGTTCGCTACCACGCGCGCGACATGGCGATCCTCCGCGCGCATCGGAGCCACGGCGTGTGCGTGCTCGGTAGCGCCACGCCGTCGCTCGAGACCGAGCATCTCGCGCGAACGGGAAAAGCGAAAAAGCTATTTTTACCGGAGCGAGCGCGCGGTCAGGCGATGCCGGTCGTCGAAGTGATCGACCTCCGCCGTATGGGCCCCGGCCCCACCGGCGACAAGCGTCTCAGCTTGCCGCTGCACCGTGCGATCGAAAAGGCGCTCGCGCAAAAAGAACAGACGATCCTGTTCTTGAACCGGCGCGGATTTTCGCCGAGCGTGCGCTGCGAGTCCTGCGGCGAAATGTTGTCGTGCCCGCAGTGCTCCGTGGCGCTCACGTTCCACCTCGCGTTCAAAAAGGGCGGCGCGGGATCACTTCGCTGCCATTATTGCGATTACCGCACCGACCTCTTCGAAGAGTGCCCGAAGTGCAAAGAGGACGCGCTCGTTCTGGAAGGCCTCGGCACCGAGAAGCTCGAGGAGACGCTGCAACACGCGTTTCCCGACGCGAAAATCGCGCGCCTCGATCGTGACGTCGCCACCGGCAAGAACATCGAGAAGATCATCGAGCGCGTGCGAAACCGCGAGGTCGACATTTTGGTGGGCACGCAGATGGTCACGAAAGGCCATGATTTGCCGCATGTCACGCTCGTCGGCGTCGTGAACGCGGACGCGGCGCTTTCGATGCCGGATTTTCGCGCCGCCGAGCGCACGTTCCATTTGCTCGTGCAAGTCGCCGGTCGTGCCGGACGCGGCGACACCGCCGGCAAGGTGCTCATCCAAACGTACGATCCGGATCACCCCGCGATCTCGTACGCGACGAAGCACGACGTGATGGGATTTCTCGAGCGCGAGCTCATGGACCGCAAGGAGCTCGCGTATCCGCCCTTCACGCGCGCCGCGCTCGTCCGCGTGGACTCGCTCGACGAGCAAGAAGCGCGCGACGCGGCGGCGGCGCTCGCGGAGATCGCGCGAAAGGCAGCCTCGCAAGAAACATGCAAAGTGCATGTACTTGGGCCAGCGCCTGCGCCGCTCTCGCGGCTTCGGGCGCGCTATCGGTTTCGCGTGATGCTTCGCTCGGAGGAGAGAACGCCGCTTCGTCGCGTGCTCCTCGCGGTCGAGCGATCGCGAGGCCAATTTCCGCGCAGCGTGCGCACCGGCATCGACGTCGATCCCGTTCAGCTTCTCTGAATCATCGAAGAAAAGCGCTCGCGGAAGAAATGGTAGGGTCGGCTTCGTGGCGAAGCCGAAAGCGACGTCGAATGGAGCCTTCTCACTCGGCACGCGGCTCGAATCCGAGCGGCTCGTCATGCGGTCGCTCGTGCCGGCCGACATTCCCGCCCTCTATCGTGCGCTTCGTCGCAACGTCGATTATCTCCGGCCGGTCTCGCCCGCGCCGCCTCCCGAAGATCGCCGCGTCACGCTCGCCCTCGCGACGCGCGAGGTGCAACGGTGGCGCACGCTGTGGCGTCGCGGCGACACGTTTGCTCTCTACATGTATCCACGCGGCGAGGAACGGGGACCGAAGACGCGCATCATCGGACGCGTGAGCCTCACGCGCATCACGCGGGGTGCATTCCAGAATTGCTATCTCGGTTACTTCATCGACAAGGACGAGCAGGGCAAAGGCTTGATGACGGAAGCCGTGCGACGCGCGCTCACGTTCGGGTTCGGTCCCCTCGGTCTCCACCGCGTGCAAGCGGCGATCATGCCGCGCAATGCGCCGAGCCTTCGCGTCGCGGATCGCTGCGGCTTTCGGAAGGAGGGGCTCGCGCGCCGTTATCTGCAAATCGCCGGGCAATGGGAAGACCACGAAATCTTCGCGCTCACGAGCGAGGAATGGCCGAAAGAGCCGCAAAAATAAGCTCGAAATACGTGTAAGTCGCACGCAACTATTTCTCCGCGATCGCCGATACACCGGGATGTGGATTGCGATCTCGGAATGGCTCGGCGACATCGTCTCGCCGGAGCGTTGCGCGGCGTGCGACGAGCACGTGAAACCGCGTCGAATCTTTTGCCCGCCATGCGCGATGACGCTCGAGGCGCGTACGACGGACGCCGCCGTCGCTCCCTACCGGTATGGTGGAGCGCTCGCGCGCGCGATCGTGCGATTCAAGTACGAAGGTCGGAGCGACCTCGCGCGCCCATTGGGCTCGCTGCTCCTCCGCGCCGCGCCGATGTTCGAGCCGCTCGGCGTCGATCTCGTCGTGCCCGTTCCATTGCACTTCGCGAGGCTCGCCGATCGCGGATTCAATCAAGCCGCCCTTCTCGCCGCTCCGCTCGCACGCGCGCTCGGCGCGACTCACGAGCCGCGCGCGCTCGTTCGTGTGCGGGATACGTCGCGTCAGGCGGATCTCGATCGGACCTCGCGTCTCACGAACGTCAGCTTCGCGTTTGCGGCGCGCGACCCCGCCGTCGTGGAAGGCAAACGCGTGCTCCTCGTCGACGATGTGCGCACGACGGGGTCCACGCTCCGCGCATGTGCGGCGGCGCTGACGAGCGCGGGCGCGGGATTCGTTCATGCGATTGCGCTTGCATTTGCCGAGGATTTTTGATTTTTCGCGGCAAAATCAACGCCGACAATTGGTCACGATCCGCACGGCTCGCGCTATCATTGTAACCGATGGTGCACCGGTGAGCGGCGAATGGCGCTGGGCAGATCCGCGCGGCCAGCAACGACTGGTTCGCAAAGACGAGCTGCGTGCTGCGCTCGCGGACGGCGTCATTCCGCCGAACGCGCCGGTGTGGCGTCCCGGTTGGAAAGATTGGGTGCCGGCGAGCGACGTGCCCGAGCTCATGTCGCACGCGCTCGCAGCCGCGAACGGCCTCGTGCCGAACGTTCCGCCGCCGCCGCTCTTCATCGTCGCGGCGCAAAGCGAGTTCGAATCGCATACGCCCGAGTCGCAGGCGCATCCCGGAGCGAACGTCGAGCCACCGCCGCCTCCGCGCTACGTTCCGATCCCGCCGCATTCGTCGCAGCCGAACATGCCGGGCGGGGGGTCCCCACCGCCGGCCGCCGCGCATAAGGCCTCTTCGCCGAAACCTGCCCCCGTCGCCGCGAAGGGCGAGCCGAAAAAGAAGGTGAACAAATCGACGATGCTCGGCATCGCGCCGCCTTCGCCCGACGTCGTCGCCGCGGCGATCGCCGCGAGTAACGCGACGGGATCGACCGGCGCCGATCAGCTCAAAAAAGCGCTCCCGCAAGATGCGCCGGCATCGTCACGTCTCGGTCCCGATCACGTCGCGCCCGAAGCGAAGCGCTCCGACCCGCCGCCCGCGAAGACGCAGCACGCGTCGACTGTCGTCGGCGTCCCGGCGATCAACGATCCACGCGCGCATCCCGCGCCGGCGAAATCCGATGCACCGAAACCTGCGCCGGCGGCGGCCACGGTCGTCGGTCCCGAGGGTGGTCCGCCGATGAAGCGGCCGACGCTCATTCTGTTCGGCGGCGCACCGCAAAGCGGTGAAGACGGTCGCGCGTCGAGCGCTCCGCCGATCGTCGCGCCCGCGCCGGGCGCTTCGCCGAAGAAAAATTCGGTCACCCAGGCGCCGCCTTGGGACAAAGGCGCCGTCGAGCTCGGTCCGGAAATTCCGAAGAACGCGCCGATGCCGCATTTGAATCGTCGCCCGCAAGAGAACGACGAAGAAGAGGTCAGCGCATCGTTCTTGATCGAGTCGACCGACGCGGGCCCGAGGCTCGTGAATCCGCCGACCGCGAAGCGTCAATCCTCGATTCCGCCGCCGCTCAAAGCGAAGAGCATCCCGCCGCCGATCCCCGCTGCAGGAAAAGCGGTGAGCAAGCCGCCGCCGATGCCGATCGCAGGCGGAACGAAACGTCCACCGCCCTTCGTGCCGAATTTCACGCCGCCTCACACGACCGAGCGTGGCATCGGCCCGCTACCTGTCGCCCTCTCGCCGGCCGCCGACACCGAGCCGCATGGCCCGCCAGCGCCTGACGCGGGGGAAGCGGACGCGACGAACAAGTACGATTCGCAAGAGGCCGCGGTCATCGCGTTCCACGGAAAATCGTTTCTCACGTATCTCGATCCGTTCGTCGCGAAACATCCGAAGCTCGCGCCCACGCGCGACAAGCTTGCGGCGTTCGAGAAGGGCAAGCCGCGATTCGTCCTGCCGCTCCTCGCGGGCGTCGCCCTCTTCGTCTGCGTCGTTTTTCTCGGAATGATCGTGAAGGCGATCTTCGGAGGCGGCGGTGACACCACGACCGCATCGACGAAAACCGATTCGTCCGCGTCGGCTTCTCCGCAGGCAACCGGAGCCACGACGGCGCCGACCGCGGCTCCTGCGCACACTACGACGCCGCCGCCCGCATCGGTCTCGACGACGCCTTGCTCGATCGTCGGATCGCCGAAGACCATCGCAGGCAAAGCGCTCGTTCCGACCGGCGTCGAGGTCGTGCCGACGAGCAATTCGATTCTCGTGGGCTTCGCGAGCGGAACGAAAGACGGCCTCGTGCTCGCGCTCGATCCGTCGTCGCTCGCGATCAAAGCCCAGACGAAGACTCACGCGGGCGATGCGCTGAAACGCGTCGAGCCGCTGCCGGAGGGCGGTCGTCCGCAAGCTTCCGCGAACGTCGACAAGAAAGGTGACGCGCTCAGCGGGCGTCGAACGGTGCCTTCGTCGCCGTCGTTCGACATCGGCGTCGCCAACGGGAGCTTGGCGTGGGCGCCGCGAAACACCGAAAAAATAGCCAATCTGTGGGCTCTCGACGGCAGCGCGCCGGTCGAAGCATTGCGCGGAGCTCCGCTCGACGGCGGCGGAGGCATCGCGATCGCGTTTCGCAGATCGGGCGCGATCTGGCTCGGCGTGGCCACGGGTGAAAAATCGCTCACGCCCGGAAATCTTTCGTCGACGCAAGGTCTCGGTCCTGTCGTCGGCTCGCCGGTGATCGCGTCGAGTGGAAACGCGGCGCTCGCCGTGTGGGCCGATCGAGCGACCGCGAACGATGCATGGGGGCTTCGTCTCCAGCGATGGAAGGTCGGTGACACGCCCGCTGCTGCGGAGGATTTCACGCCGCCGGCCGGTGGTCTCGGAGCGCCGTACATGTCGCCGGGCGTCGCGTCACTGACGGGCGGTCGCTTTCTCCTCGTGTGGACGGAAGGTCCGGCGCAAGGCCATCAAGTGCGCGCCGTCACGATCGGCGCCGACGGCCAACCGCAAGGCGAGCCGCTCACGATCTCCGCACCCGGCGAGAACGCAGGACAAGGTCAGGCGGCCGTGACCGCGGACGGCCGCGGCGTCGTCGCGTATTTCGTTTCGAATGGTCCGAAGGCCTTCGCGCTCGCCGCGACGGCGATCACGTGTCCGAAATAAATCCATGAAGCTCCTGCGAACCTCGATCAACCATTTTGGACGCGCGCAAACCGGCGTGCTCGCCGCTTATTTCGCGTTACTTGCATCATGCACGCTTTTTGGGCAGGCCTCACGCGTGAAGCAAGGCGAGCTCGTCGAGACGGGAGACGCGCGCTACGACGCGTACTTCAAAGACGTGCACGACATGCAAGTGACGAGCGTGGGTTGGAGCGACGAGCGCCAGGCCGCGTGCCGGCCTCTCGTCGACGAGCTTCGTCTCGCGCCGGACTCCGCAGGCGTGAGCATCGTCCAGGAAACCCACGAGCGCGTGAAAGCGGTGGCGCACGATGTCGGCCCGACGAAGCTCGACATCACGGGCGACGAAGCGCATGTCACGGCCGATAATGCGGCGAAGGTCGACGAGAGCACGCGCAACCTTTTCCGGCTGATCGAAAACTGCGCGCACACGGAGCTCGCGCGGAGTCGAGCGCTCAAAGACGTGCCGGCGCATGTCGATGCGGTCGTGAAAAACGGGCGTGAGCTCGAGCCGCACATCAAAGACGATTTCGCGAAGCACGGCGGGCACGTCGCCGAAGACGTTCAATCGGAAATGACGGCGTCGTACGAGGCGCTTTCGGACATCTCGAAGAACGCACGCAGCGGAGCGCGGGAAGCGGAAGACTTCGTGGCCGATCTGCAACGCGCCGTCGGCAGCTCGCTTCCGGCCGACTTGGCGGCGAAGGACGAGACCGACGAGCCGCCGAAGGGCAAAAAGAAAAAGGGCGAAAAATCCGAGAAATCGGAGAAGAACACGGACAAACCCGCCGCCACCGCGGACAAACCGCCGCCTCCCGCTGCGACGACCGACAAGCCGAAGCCGAAACCGAAGCCGCCCCCGCCATCGGAGGATTTCAATCCGTAGGCGGCGGTCGTCGGTCGATCAATCGACCGATTTGATCGCGCTCAAGAACTTGTCCGCCGGAACGAACTCGTTGAAGCGCACCTTCTCGTTGCCGGAGCTGTCGAGCACGACGACGGTGGGCAGGCCGACGACCTTGTACTTGTCTTTCACTTCCGTGACGCCCGGCGCATCGTCGTCGCTCGCATCGACGCGCACGGCCACGAAGCGGCCAGCCTCGTCGCGCACTTGTTGATCCGCGAACGTGTGCGTCGCGAGCTCGTTGCAGGCGGTGCACCACGTTGCGCCGAAATCGACGATGAGCGGACGATGCTCTTTCTGCGCTTGCGCGACTGCGGTCTGCTCGTTCGTGAGCCACTCGAGCTCCGCCTTCGGCGTGAGGACCCACGCGATGATCATGTAGCCACCGATAATCGCGAACGGGATCGACGCGAGCTTCATCGGCTTCGAGAGATGCGCGATCGAGCTCTTTTTCCGCTCGGCCGCGACGTGCACGCCTGCGAGCCCGAGGCCGATCGCGAACGCTACGACGTACAGGGCGAGGATTCCCGTGGTCTTTCCCGACACGTGCTGCAGCGCGGGGATCGCATTGCGCAGGAAGTAGAGCGCGACGACGGCGAGGATCACGCCGAAGACCCATTTGACGCCGATCATCCACGCGCCGCCTTTCGGCAATGCGATCGCGAACGTGCCGACGAGGAAGAACGGAACGCCGAGCCCGAGCGCGAACGTGAACATGACGAGCGTGCCGAGCACGAGATTGTGCGTGGTCGCGATCCAGATGAGGATGCCCGTGAGCGCGGGGCCCGTGCAGGGAGCAGCGACGAGCGCGGAGACGAGACCGAGCGTGAAGGCGCCTTTGTAACCGATGCCTCCGACCGTCGCGAGCTTGTTGTTCAAGCCGGAGGGAAGCGCGAGCTCGAACGCTCCGAACATCGACGCCGCGAGCGCGAGGAAGACGAGCGCGATGAATCCGACGACGTACTTGTTCGCGAGCATGCTGCCGAAGAGCCCGCCGCTTGCCGCCGTGGCGACGCCGAGCACGGTGAAGAGCGTCGCGATGCCGAGCACGAACACGCCCGAGAGAGCCGCCGCTTGCGCGCGTGACTTCGCTTCGTTGGCGCCGAACACGCTCACCGTGATCGCGACCATCGGATAGACACACGGGGTGAGGCTCACGAGAAGGCCGCCGACGAACGCAGCGCCTGCGGCCACGATCGGACCGTGCGCGAGCGCGCGCGCGAAAAAGTCGGTGTCCGATCCGCCTGCAGCGGCCGCGGCCCCTCCATCGGCGGCGAACGCGAGAGCGGGCGCGAGTAAAACGGCAAGCGTGGCGATGACGGCAAACGGGGTGGAGCGACGCACGATGAGGCCTCCTGCGGGTGTGTCTAGCAAGAATCGAACACGCCAAAATATGGCACGAAACTAGGGAAAATACCGCTCCATGAAGGACGAATCGGATCGGGCGCGATCCACGCTCCGGGGGAATCGGATCACCGTCGCCCGCTTCGGCCTTCAGTTTTCGCGCATCTTCGCGAGCGTGGCCTTCGCCATGCGCACTTCGCCCGCGAGCGCGAGAGCCAGCGCCGGCCTCCCTGCTTCGGTGCGCTTCACGAAAGCCTCGAGATATTTTCGCGCCGCCGACCACTCGCCCGCCGCATACGCGAGGTGCCCGAGCACGAAGCGCCCATAACCTTGACCGCACGGCGCTTCGGCGAGCGAAGTGATCGTGGTCTGTAAATCGCGCACGGTCTCACCGTTTGCCATGCGCGCGAGCGCGAGATGCGCGCGATAGAGAGGCTTGTCGCGCGTGCCCCATCGCGATGCGCGTTCGAACGCGCCGATCGCATCCGAATAACGTTGCGCGAGAAAAAGCACGCTGCCGAGCGTCCAAAAATGGAACGGCCGCCGCGACGCCGGCGATTGTTTCGTCGCCGTACGAAGATGATGTACCGCCACGGAGAGCTGGCCTTGCGCGAGCGCCGCGCGCGCCGCGTCCTGATGGAGCACGTCGGGCAACACATCGAGCGCGATCGCTTGCTCGGCGAGCTCGAGCGCCTTCTTGAATTTTCGCGTCTCGAAATGCGCGAGATAAAGCTGCCGGAGGAGCATCGCTTGCGTCGTCGGATCGATCGCTGAACGGGTTGCCAGTCCCTGCCTGGCGAACCGCGCACGCGTCGCCGGGGTGCGCGCCGCCATAGCCCGTTTCAGCATTTCTTCGGGCGGATGAAGCAGGGGAGGGGCTTGGCTCGGGGCCGTGCGCACGACATTGAGTGTAGCATCCCCGCTTTTTTTGGCATTTTTCCCTGCAATCATGACCCTTTCGGCGCCACCGAAGGCGCGCTAAAAAGTGGCCCATGCCTCGTTTTCGCCCGTATTCGCGATGGTCGCTCGGAAACGCGGCGCTTTTGTGCGCTGCGTCGTCGCTCCTTTCGATCGGATGTGGGCGCAAGGCGACCTCCGCCGATTGCGAGCTCATCATCGATCGCAACGTCGAGGTGCAGATGAGAGCGATGCACATCGACGACGAGCCGACGATCGCGAAAAAGCAAGAAGAGCTGCGCGCGCAATTCAAAGACGACATGAAGGACTGCGAGGGTCGTCGCGTGACGGACAAAATGATGAGCTGCGTGAAGAACGCGCAAACGGCGGACGAGGTCACCGAGTGCTTGCGTTGATGTCGCCGGTCCTTCGCGCATTGGGGCTCTGCGCATTCACGCTCTCGATCTTCGGCTGTCATAAAAAAGCGACGCCGAGGGAATGCGACGCGCTCGTGACGCGATACGCGGAGCTCGTCGCGCGCGAAGCGATGCCCGATGCATCCGCCGACGACGTGAAAGCTGCGCAAGCGAAAGCGCGCGAGGAAGCGGCGGACGACGAGGATTTTCGCGCGTGCGCAGGACGCGTGACGCACGAAGAGCTCGCGTGCGCGATGGCCGCGCCAACCGCGGACACCTTCGAAGCGTGCCTCCAGTAACTTTTCGAGAACCTTGCGCAGTCTCCGCTGTCAGCCATGGGCATGCGGAAGGCGCTCGCGTTTTCTTCTCTCCTCTTCTTGACGGCATGTGGTGGCGTGGCGGAGACGGCGCCGAAAGAAGTGCTGCCGCTGCGAACGCTGCGACTCTATGAAAGCGGCGTCGGTTACTTCGAGCGATCGGGAGAGCTCTCGTCGTCCTCGTCGATGTCGCTGCCGGTGCCCGCCGGTCATCTCGACGACGCGCTGAAGACGCTCGTCGTGCTCTCGAAGAACGGGCAGTCGTCCGTGCAAGCGGTGGAGTTTCCGAGCAGCGTCGGTCGCGCGATGGCGCGCGCGCTCGCGGGGCTGCCGAAAGATGCGGACAGTCCCGTCGGATACAAGGACCTGCTCCTCAGCATGAAGGGCGCCCACGTGTCGGTGCGCACGCGTCAGAACGAAATGCGCGGGCGAGTCATCGACGTCGTCGACGAAAAATCACTCACGCTGCTCATGCTCGGCGACGAAGGCGCGATTCTCCGCATCGAAGCGCAAGACATCACCGCCGTACGCCCGCTCGATCCGGCGTTCGCATCACGCCTCGACGCGGCCCTCGATGCGCTCGCTCCGCACGGCGCACGAGATCGCGCGCTCGAAGTGCTCGCGCATGCGTCGGGCCCCATCACGCTCGGATACATCGCCGAAGCGCCGGTGTATCGGACGACGTATCGCCTCGTGTTCGACGACGACGCGAAATCGGGCGGCGTCCTCCAAGGATGGGCGCTGATCCACAACGACACGGACGAAAATTGGCGACAGGTGAAGGTCGATCTCGTGAATGGTCGGCCCGACTCGTTTCTCTTTCCGATGGCGGCTCCTCGCTACGAGCGCCGCGAGCTCGTCTCTCCCGACCGCCCTCTTTCGACGGTGCCGCAGCTCCTCGATCGAACTCCGGACGGCATCTACGGCGACAACATCGACGACGCGAACGGCGCCGAAGGCGTTGGTTTCAGCGGCGTCGGCGAAGGTGGCGGGGGCTCGGGCTATGGCTACGGTCATGGGTCGATCGCACCGTCGCTGCGGGAAGGCGCGGTCGAAGAGAGCTCGGTGCTCGGCGTCGGAAATCTCGCAGGCGTCGCCGACGCGACCGGAATCGAAGCCGGCGCGCTCTTCGTCTACTCGCTCGGTGAGCCGCTCGATCTGCGCGCGCATTCGTCGGCCCTCCTTCCGTTTTTGCGTCGCAAGCTCGACGTCGAAGAAATCGTGTG
>JAICXU010000798.1 GCA_025934595.1 Polyangiaceae bacterium
CGATCCGCGCGGCCTGCGAGACGCGAACGAAAAGCTCTACACGTTGCATTTTTCGAAGCACATGCCGAAGACCCTCGTGTCGGCGCAGCAGGATCGCATTCTGTCGTTCCTGGGCGAGGTCGGTGGCACCGCGGTCATCAAGCCTCTCGACGGCGCGGGCGGATCGATGGTGCTGAAGCTCACGAAGGGCGACTCGAACGTGCGCGCCATCATCGAGATCCTCACGAAGAACGGACGTGAGCTCGCCATGACGCAGGAATACCTGCCCGCCGTGAAGCAAGGCGACAAGCGCGTCATCTTGCTCGACGGCGAAATTCTCGGCGCGATCTTGCGTGTGCCTCGCTCGGACGATTTGCGATCGAACATCCACGTCGGGGGCAGCGTCGAGCCGTGCGAGGTCACGCCGGCCGAGCGCGCGATCGTCGCCGACATCGCGCCGCGCCTCAAAGCGGACGGGCTCGTGTTCGTCGGCCTCGACATGATCGGCGAGAGGCTCACCGAGGTGAACGTGACATCGCCGACGGGCATTCAAGAGCTCGGGCGTCATCTCACACGCGATGTCGCGGAGGACGTCATCGTGTGGGTCGAAAAAGCAGTCGAAAGCCGGGGGAAATAGCCCTTTTCGATGCCCGTCACGATCCTCTACCGCGTCCAAGAAGGAAAATCGGCGCCTGCGCTCACGTTCGATGGGCCGCGCATCGTGATCGGTCGCGGCCCCTCCTCCGACGTACGCGTGCCCGATGCGAGCGTCAGCCTCAGACACGCGTGCATTCAAATCGACGCGGGCGAGCACACGCTCACCGACGAAGGCAGCACGAACGGCACGTACGTCGGCAACGTGAAGCTTGCCGTCGGCGCACCGCGTGCGCTTCGTTCTGGTGATCTCGTTCGCATCGGGCGCGTGTGGCTCGAGATCAAAATCGATCAGACGCCGGCCACGCGTGACCTGTCGATCGCCACGCGCGACCTCGCGCTCGCGCTCGGGTCGCAGGCGATGGCGGCGATGGGTGAGGACGTCGCTTCGAAAGTGCGCGTCGTCGAAGGTCCCGATCGCGGGACGGTGCTCGCGCTCGCGGACGAAAATCGCGCGTATGTCCTCGGACGTGGGCCGTCATGTGACTTGCCGCTCCAGGAGCCCGAAGCGTCGCGGGAGCATCTCCAAATCACCAGGCGCGCCGGCACGATCGCAATCCGCGATCTCGATTCGAAAAACGGCGTTTTTCTCGGACAATCGCGCATCGTGCCGGGTCGCGACATGCTCTGGAAGGCGTCGCAGAGCGTGCGCGTCGGAACGACGGTGCTCGCGCTCGAAGAGCCCGTAGCGAATGCGCTCACCGAGATCGAGCACATCGCCGACGAGCCCGTCGCGCCGGGCGACATACCTCCGGCACCGAAGACGCTCGCCTCCGTTGCCGCCCCTCCGCCGTCGACGCTCGATCCGCCGGCCTCGTCTGCGCCAATCGCGTCGATCGACAAGCCCGCGCTTTCGCGCGCTCCGCCGTCTTCACGACGCGCGACGTTCGCGCCCGCCGATCTTCTCGTCGTCGCGGTCGCGGTCGCGATCATCGCGGCGAGCATCGGCGGGCTCGTGTGGCTCTTGAGGAGCTAGTCGTAGCCTACGACGTCGAATCGCTCGGCGGCGGCGGCGTCGAGCTCGGCATGCCTTGCAACGTCTCCGCATTTTCATTTTGCGGCTTCGGAAGCGGCGCGTGACGAGAGGTGCCGGGCGGATATTGATTCGAGAGGTTGCCTCGAGGGATTTGCTCGAGCGCCTCGGCGAGCTCGAACGCGCTTCGATAGCGATCGCTCATTTTCTTTTTCAGGCAACGCATCACGACGCGGTCGAGATCTTCCGGAATGGGCAAATCCGGGCGTCTTTCGCGCATGGATTTCGGAATTTGGCGTTGATGCAAATCGAGCAGCTCGCGACGCGTGGGCGCGGTGATGGGCAGCTCGCCGGTGAGCGCTTCGTACATGAGCACGCCGAGCGCGTAGACGTCGGTGCGCGGCTCGACTTGCGCGCCGATGCATTGCTCGGGCGCCATGTATTCCGGCGTTCCGAGCGTATAACCGGCTTGCGTGAGCGACTCGGCGCTCGTGAGCTTTCCCATGCCGAAGTCGAGGACCTTCGGGGTGCCGTCCTCGCACAAGAAAATGTTTCCCGGTTTCAGATCGCGATGGACGACGCCTTTGCGGTGCGCAGCGCCGAGGCCTTTGCACACGCCGATGAACACCGGGATCGCGAAGCCGGGCGCGACGAGACCTTCGCGACCCATCTTGTCGGCGAGAGAGCGACCGACGAGTCGCTCCATGACGACGTAGATGGAACCATCCGGCATTTGATCCATGTCGAGCACGCGCACGACGTTCGGATTGTCGACGTGCACTTGGATGTACGCTTCGCGACGAAGGCGCGCGATCTCTCCGCCATCTCGCGCGGCGGCTCCGCGCAAGACTTTGATGGCGACC
>JAICXU010000122.1 GCA_025934595.1 Polyangiaceae bacterium
ACCGATTGGGTCTTCACGACATCGATTACGCCGGGGGTCCCGAACGTCAAAGCTCCGTAACAAGCCTCATTTCGCTAAATTTCGCGGGTTTTCCGCTGCTTCTCTGCATCTCGGGGGAGATCTTTTCCACTTCTTCCGTAAAGAGGTTCCGACATGAAAAAGAACACCGCTTTGTATGCCTCGCTCATGCTCTCGGTCGTCATCGTCACGATCGCGGGCTTCATGGGCTGTAAAAGCTCCGACGACTTCCGTCAGTCTCGCAAGGGTGAGGCCTGCCAAGTCACGAACGACTGCACCTCCGGCCTCTCGTGCGTGCCCGTTCCCGGTCAATCGATCGGCGAATGCGTGACGAGCCAGTTCAACATTTCGCAGACCGCCAAAGAGTGCAAAATCATCCAGTGCTCGGCGCCGGAAGATTGCTGCCCGCAAGTGACGGTTTCCGAGACCTGCAAAGCCCTCGCGGCCGAATGCGCAGACGGCGGACCTTCGTCGATCTACTGCACCGACTACCAAGAAGAGTGCCCGAACCAAACGTGTGATTCTTCGCGCTACGCCTGCAACGACGGCACCTGCCAATTCCAATGCAACACCGACAGCGACTGCGGCGGCGAGCATTGCTCCGGCGGCCAGTGCGTGCAGTGCGTGCAGGACTCGGACTGCCCGAGCGGCGACACCTGCGACAACGGAACCTGCCAGCCGCCGTGCCAATCGGACGGCGACTGCCCCGCGTTCAATCGCTGCGACGACAACGGCCAGTGCCAAGAGTCGGGCTGCCAGACGGATCGCGAGTGCGTCGCCGCGACGAAGAACGTCGAAGCGCATTGCGACACGAGCCAAAACGGCGGTACGTGCATCGTTCCTTGCCAAACCGATCTCGAGTGCGGCAATCCGAAGGACTACAACTTCTACTCGTGCATCAACAGCCAGTGCGTTTACGTCGGCTGCCAGAGCGACAAAGACTGCGAGCTCTACATCACGGGCGGCTCGGACGCAGGCTTCAGCGGGCTCGGCGCGAACGAGCACGTCGAGTGTGTCGACAAGCCGAAGTGACACGTTTTCGCTGATACGACGCCTGGACGCGCGCGTTTGGCGCGCGGACGGGTCAGCTGAAGAAAGGCCTGCGCAGCGTTTGCGGCGTGGGCCTTTTCTTTTGGCGTCGATTTATGCGCCGAGTTGAGCGTTAACATCGAGCGGCATGCGGCTACGGGTGCGCGTTTCGAAGAGAGCGGGGGTGATCGCGGCAGCAAGCGCCGCGCTCCTCCTGCTCGTCGCAGCGCTGTCCTTCGGGCCCATCGTCCGCTCGAAAATGAAGAGCCGCGCGGAGCATCGCGGGCTCGTCGTGGAAGCGGGCCGCGTCTCGCCGGGATGGTTCGCCGTCACCGTGCACGACGTGCGCGTTTCATTGGAGGGCACGGACGCCGTCGCGATCGAATTGCCGGAGGCTCGCGTCGAGCTCTCGCTCTGGCTTCGGCCCGAATCGCTCACGTCGCATTCGAGCCACCTCGTGATGCACGGAAGCGAGGACGAGCTCGCGAGCGCGATCCGCGCATGGAGAGATCGACACCCGCCGAGCTCGGAGTCGAGCGGCGTGAAACCGATGACGATCGCGATCGACGGCATGGCGATCGATTGGGACGATCACGCGAGCGCCACAGGAGCCTCGCTCGCGCGCGACGAGACGGGGACGCATGCGACCGTCGAGCAGGCGAAGGCGAAATATGGGGATTTTTCCCTGGATTTCGGATCGATCCGCGTGGGCCTCGACGGAAAAGCGAAGCTGCGCGAGATGACCATCGCAACCGCCGACGTGACGTGGACGACCGAGGCGATGGCGCCACGAAAGCCCGGCGAGCCGACGCCGGCGTCGTCGACGAACGAGCCTGCGCCGCCACCCTTGCCGGTCGCCGTGCCGGCGAAGAAAAAAGGCGCCGCACCGGCGAAGACGGCGGCAGCGTTCGAAGCGCCGCCTCTCGCCCTGCCCGATTTGCATGCGGTGCATGATCGCTTCGCGCACGCGATGCACGCCGTCGCGGACAAGCTCGGAGACGACGCACAAGTGCAGGTCGAGAGCATCTCCGTGCATCACGTCGTCACGGGATCGGACAAACCGCAGCTCACGCTAGGCCCCGCGAAGCTCACGGTGACGCGCCACGAGACGCAGATCGACGTCTCGTTCACGACGCAAGAAAACGCGGCGGGGACGCGCTTGTCGCTCGACTCGAACGTGCCGATCGAAAAAGGCGACGCGCGCGTCGCATTCAGCGGCGGACCCATCACGCTCGCCGAGCTCGGCGCGAAAGAAGGCGCAGGTGGTCTCGCGGACGTCGCGAGCGCGACCATCACGGCGAAAGGCAGCGCGGTGTTCAAGGCCGACGCAAGCGCGGTCAGCGTCGACGCGAACGTCGGCGTGAATCATCTGGGATTGTCGCATCCGAAGCTCGCCGACGACGTCGTGCACGGGCTCGAGGCGAGCATGGTCTTGAAGGCGAGCTACGACGATCACGGAGTCCTGAACGTCGACGACGCCGAGGGCACCGTCGGTGCGCTGCACGCCCAATTCAAAGGGTCGATCGTCGATGCGCGCGACCACATCGAAGGCGCGCTCGATTTCGATGCGCCGACCGCCGCATGCCAATCGCTTCTCTCGAGCATCCCGGAGGCGCTCGTGCCCGACGTGCGCGACATGGAGCTGTCGGGCACGTTCGGCGTCGCCGGAAAGCTCGCGTTCGATACGCGCGATCTCGACGAGCTCGAGCTCTCGTACAAAATCGACGACAAGTGCAAGTTCGATCACGTCTCGGACGATTTCGATCGCGAGCGCTTCACGCATCCGTTCCAGCACATGGTGTACTTGCCGGACGGCTCGACGGCGCAAGAAGAGTCGGGACCCGGAAGCGACGCGTGGGTCGACCTCGACCACGTGAGCCCCTACATGCAGATCGCCGTGCTCACGACCGAGGACGGCGCCTTCTTCAAGCACGCGGGATTCAACCACGCGGCGATTCGCGCATCGATCATCGCGAACTTGAAGGCAGGAAGGTTCGTGCGCGGGGCGAGCACGATCAGCATGCAGCTCGCGAAGAATTTGTTCTTGTCGCGCGAGAAGACGGTGTCGCGAAAGCTCGAAGAAGTGATCTTGACCGACTACCTCGAGCAGACGTTCACGAAGCACGAGATCATGGAGCTCTATTTGAACGTGATCGAGTTCGGGCCCGACGTGTACGGAATCGCGGCCGCCGCCGAGCATTATTTCGGGCGAAAACCCGACGAGCTCGATCTCGCCGAATGCCTATTTTTGTCGTCTCTCTTGCCGAATCCCATCGGCTACCACCGGCTCTACGAGAAGGGTCAAATCAGCGCATCGTGGGCGCGAAACATCAAGACGCTGATGGAGATCGCGTTCAAGTCCGGAAAGATCACGCAAGACGAGCTCGATCAAGGCGAGGCGGAAGACGTCGTGTTCTTCAAGGACGACGATCCCGATCATCCGAAAGCGCGACCGATCCCGCGACCGCCGGTCGCCGGAGTGCGCGTGATGGGCGACGACGAGCCGTTCCGCCCTGTCGACTGAACGGCGCGCGATTATTTTTTTCCGAGCGCGCGGAGCTTCGCGAAAAAGGAGCTGAGCTCGGCGGCGCATTCGGACTCGAGGACGCCGGCGATCACTTCGAAGCGATGATTCAGTCGCGCATCTTGTCCGATCGAAAAGAGCGTGCGCACCGCTCCGCCTTTCGGATCGTCGCAACCGTAAATCACGCGCGCGATCCTCGCGTGCACGAACGCGCCCGCGCACATCGCGCAAGGCTCGAGGGTCACGACGGCGGTGCAGTCCTCGAGCCTCCAGCTCCCGATTTTTTTCGACGCTTCGCGGAGCGCGATGATCTCCGCGTGCGCCGTCGGATCCTTCGTCGCCTCGCGCTCGTTCCCCGCGCGCGCGAGCGTCTCGCCGTCCGGCGCGATGATCACGCAACCGATCGGCACCTCGCCGCGCGACGCCGCGCTCTTCGCAAGATCGAGCGCATCGCGCATCCAGCGCAGAGAGAGCGAATCATCGACTGCGCCACGCATGAAAAAAAACTCGGATGCCTTTTTGCGCGCCCAGGAAGATTCGAACTTCCGACAACTGGTTCCGTAGACCAGTGCTCTATCCAGCTGAGCTATGGGCGCTTGCGACGGGCCCGGAACATACGAAAAACAAGGGCCGGCGCCAAGTACGCAAAGTTTTCATTGCGCACGGAACCCCGCGACTACGATGCCATCCTGGTTTTTCGCGCCTCAGCGCCAAACCCCGGCAATTCGTGGATGTCAGGATGGCACGCCGGCTGCTCATACCGGGCTGTCCTTCAAAGGCGGGCTGCCGCGGGCTGCTGCGGTTCGTCCTTTTCTTTTTCTTGATCTTCAGCGGCCGACGTCTCCACAAGCTTGCTCCTTCGGAGACGCCGACCACCGAAAAAAACAGGCGCGGTTGGTCCTTACTTGGCTGCTTCCTTGAAACCGCGCTCCTCGCTTCCTTCTTCCTAGAATCCCTTTTCTTCTACGTCTTTCTTAGCCATCTAGATCCAGACAGGTAGATCCAGAGCGCGGCGTCCTCCCATCACGGAGGGACGCCGTTTCTGTTTTTGTCGCGTGACGCCCCGGCCCGAACGCGCGCTATATCTTTAAGGTGCACGCACGCGCCTTCTTCGGCTCGCTCTTCTTGGCCTTGCTGCTCGGCGTGAGCAGCCATGCATCGGCCGACGGCGGCCCTCCGTGGCTCGGCGTTGCGATGGAAGCGAAGGACAGCGCCGTCGTCGTGGCGCGTGTGATTTCGGGATCGCCGGCGGACAAGGCCGGCATCGCAGCGGGCGATCGCATCGAGAAAGTCGACGGCACGCGCGTGTCGACGCCCGAAGAAGTGCAGCACATCGTCGCCGCGCATCACGCCGGCGAGACGGTGTCGGTGACGGTCGCGCACGCAGGCTCCGACGCCACTCTCCAAGTGAAGATGGCGCCGCGGCCGACCATCGACGAGATGCTACGCATGGATCGCGTCGGAAAACCCGCGCCGGCGTGGACGGGCGTCGAGCAAGCCACACCCGGAGCGCCGCTTTCCCCGACGACGCTGAAAGGCCACGTCGCGCTCGTGGAATTTTGGGCAACATGGTGCGGGCCCTGCCGAATGAGCGGGCCCGAGCTCGCACGTTTGCAAGCGCGTTACGGTGCGCAAGGTCTCACCGTCGTCGGAATCACGACCGACTCGAAGGCGACGGCGGGTGAATATGCCGAGCGACATTCGCTCGGGTTCGCCGCCGTATCCGATCCCACCGCGACGACGACGCGCGCCTACGGCGTGGCCGTGCTTCCGACGCTGTTCGTGATCGACAAGCGCGGCGTCGTGCGCGACGTCTCCGTGGGATATGCGCCGGACAATGCGACGCACGTCGAGGCGCTCGTGAATCGTCTCCTCGCCGAGCCGAGCCCCTGACATGCACGCCGACGCAATGACGCGCGTTCTCGACGAGCTCCTTTGGAGCGCGCGACGAGAAGGCGTCGCGATCTCGACCGTGCAAGCGATCGACGCCGCGCGCGCCGCGCATCTCGTCGGGCTGGAGGATCGCGAAATCTTCCACGACGCGCTGGCCTCGGTGCTCACGTCGAGCCGACTCGATGCACGCCGGTTCGATCGCGCATTTACCGCATTTTTTGCCCGAAAACGTGACGCGGCGGATCTCTGGCAACGGCTCACCGATCGCGGATTTTCGGCCGCCGAGCAAGACGCGTTGCGCGATCTCCTGGACGAGCTCGCAGCGACGACGCCCGACGCCGCGTCGCTCTCTCCTCTTCTTCAGCGCGGCGCGGAGCTCGAGCAGCTTCTGCGGAGCTCGGCGATCGCGCGCACGTTCGATCCGATGCAGAGCCCCATGCAAGCCGGATTTTTCGCGCATCGAGCCTTGGATCGCATCGGCATGACGTCGGCCCGAAGCGCGATGGCGTCGCTTCGCGCGCGTCTCCGGGAAGCGTTCGGTGATCGGGGAGACGCGATCGCCGATTTTCTCGAGGCCGAGCTCGCGCAGGCGGCGGACGACGTGCGCGCGCACGTGCAGCGGAGCTTCTCACGCCGAGAGGAGCTCCGTTCCGACCGAGCCGGCGATTTCGATTCGCGCCCGTTCACGTCGCTCACCGATCGCGAGGTCGAGCAGACACGACGCGCCGTTCGCATGTTCGTGGAGCGTCTTCGCGGCGGCGAACGCGTGAGAAAGAGACGCGCCCTTCGCGGGCGCATCGACGCACGCGCCACCTTGCGACGCGCGCTGGCCACTTCGGGCGTTCCCATCGTCGCCGTGCGCCGGCACAAACGGAGAGAACGCGCGCGGATGATCCTCCTGTGCGACGTCAGCGACTCGGTGCGAGCCGCCGCGCGGTTCATGCTCGAATTCGTGTATTATGCACATGATTTGTTCGACAAAACGCGGTCTTTCGTGTTCGTGAGCGAGCTCGGCGAAACGACGTCGCTCTTCGAGTCCGAGCGCGTCGACATCGCTCTCGCGCGCGCGTACGGCGGCGGCGTCGTGCCGGTCCAGAGCAACTCGAACTACGGAAGGGTGCTCCGCGATTTCGAAGAGCGTCACGGGCGCGATCTCGATCGAAAGACGACGCTCGTCATCCTCGGCGACGGCCGCACGAACTATCACGCCGACGCCGTCGACTCGCTCGCGCGTTTGAAAGAGAGAGCGCGCGCGGTCTACTGGCTTTGCCCCGAGCCCCGCGCGAGCTGGGCGTTCGGCGACAGCGCGATGTCGAAATATGCGAAGCACGCCACGAAGGTGCTCGAGGTCACCTGCGCGCGCGAGCTCGAAGACGCCGCGCGTCTCGTCACGAAATAAGAGAGCGCCTGGTCAGGCGCGCCCGTAGACGGGGATGACGGCGCCCGAAATGTCGGACGCGTCGTCGGACAAGAGGAACGCGATCACCTTGGCGAGCGATTCGGGTTTCACCCAAATGTCGTGATCGATGGTGGGCATCGCTTTTCGATTCGCTTCCGTGTCGATGGTGCTCGGCAGGACGGCGTTGACGCGCACGCCGAACTCGCGCGTCTCTTCTGCGACGACTTGTGCGAGCGTGACCGCGGCCGATTTCGTGGCGGCGTAAGCGGCGGCCTTCGTGCTCGTCCAAGGACGCTCGACGGCGCGCGAGCCGATCACCACGATCGAGCCATTTTTCCGGGTAACCATGCCGGATACGAGCGCACGCACGGAACGGTATGCCGTTTCGATGTTGCCCTCGACCATCGCGTGCCACGTGTCGTCGTCGCCGCCTTCATGCAGAAATTTTCCGCCCGCCCATCCGCCCGCGATGAGCGCTGCACCTTTCACGGGACCGAGCTGGCCTTCGATTTCTTTGAGCGCAGCCGCCCACGCGGGCGTCGATGCGACATCGGAAATGATCGCGATGGCTTTGCCGTCCATGGACTTCGCGAGATCGTTCGCATGCGCCGCCGCGTGGTCGGATTCGACGATCGCCACGCGATAGCCGCGCGCGCAGAGCTCACGAACGAGCGCGGCGCCGAGAGACCCGGCGCCACCGGTAACGACGATGCATTCTCCGGCCATGATTATTCCGCCGCCTTTTCTTCGACCGCGTTGGCTGCGCGCCAGCGAAGCACCGGCTTGCGAGCCGCGCGCGCTTCGTCGAGGCGTCCGAATTGCGTGAGGGAGGGCGCGTCGTGCAGAAGCTGCGGCGTCTCTTTCGCTTCCTTCGCGATCGCGAGCATCGCGTCGACGAAGAGATCGAGCGTCTCTTTCGATTCGGTCTCCGTGGGCTCGATCATGAGCGCGCCGGG
>JAICXU010000785.1 GCA_025934595.1 Polyangiaceae bacterium
CGAAGCTCGGCGATCACGTCGTCGATGGCTGCGTCGCCGAGCGTGCTCTCGAAGCTCGGCATGCCCTTCGGCGATCGCCCTCTTCGGATCGCGTAGCGCAGAAATCCGTTCGTCGCGCTGCCGAGTAAATCAGGGCTTCCGATCTGCACGTAGGTGCCGCCGACGCCGTGCTCGCCGTGACACGATTTGCATTCGCGCGAAAATGTGGCGGCGCCTTTCGCTGCGTCCCCGTTCAACGGAGATTCGTCGAGCGCCACCTTCTCGCGCGGACGCCAGGATCGGATCGCGGTGACGAGCGAATCGACCTCGCTCGAATTGAGCGGACCTCCACGGCTGCGCGACCACGCGGACATCGTCGAGCCGGTGCGTCCGTTCTCGATCGCCTTGCGAAGAAAATCCGGCGATGCGGTCGCCAAGAAATCCGGATTGTCGAGCGACGGCGCGCGATCGGCCGCATAGCCTTCCCCGCCCTTGCCGTGGCACACCGCGCACATGCGCGCGTAGTTGCGCTCGCCTTGCGCTTGCACGGAGGTGCGAGGCGGCCGGCATTCGAGAAGACCGCCCGAGACGAGCGCCGCGGTGACGAGCGGCCCGGCCAAGATGCGAAATCCACGCGCGCGAGCTTGGGCCGAGATCGTCAAAGGCAGAGCCCTTTCTAGCACTCCTCTGCAGCGAGCACGCCCGTGCGTGAAATGGGGCCGAATTTGGCTGGTTTTTTGAAATTTTCGCGCATCACGCAACCTTTCTGAGGGGTCTGCCGAAGGGTGGGTATGTCCCGCTCGAACCTTTCTCTCGGTCGAAGGTCGGCGCGCTCGCGCGGCGTCGCCACCGTCGAGTACTCGCTTCTCCTCGTGTTCGTCGCGATCCCGACGATCCTCGGCTTCACCGCCGGCGGCTACGCGATGTACCAGGGCTACATCCGGATCCGTAACCACATCTTGCTTCCGACCCCGTGAGGCGCGCGATGAAAACGATCCTCCGAAATTTTTCTCGCGATACGCGCGGTGCGACGCTCCCGGAGTTCGCCGTCGTCATCCTTCCTCTCTGCTGCGTGTTCTTCGGCCTCGCGCAGATCGCGCATCTCTTCGTCGGACACTTGATGTTTCGTCACGCCGCGCACGCCGCGGCGCGCATGGCGATCGTCGGCGCGAGCCCGATGCAACCGGGCACGTTCGTCGGTGACGAGGACGAGCCGCGCAAAGCCGCGCTCGAAGCGCTCGGGTATTGGACCGAGATTCCGAATCCGCGCATCGACGACGTGCAAACGCACATCACGTATCCGCAGGCGGACCAGTACGGCCCCGTGACGCTGAAGCTCACCGGCACGTTCCATTGCGTCGTGCCGCTCGGCGCCACGCTCGTTTGCAAGCACGGCGTCGTGCAAATGACGTCGGAAATCACGCTTCCCCATCAAGGCGCGCGTTACGCGCAGGAGTGAGTCATGAACATCCGACATCGCATTGCAAACGATGAACGAGGCGCCGTCATGATCATGGGCCTCTTCATGGCGCTCGCGCTCATCGGCATGCTTTGGTTTCTCTTCGGCGTCGGCGCGACGCTCGCGTTCAAGGAGAAAATGCAGCAGACGGCCGACAGCGCGGCGTTCAGCGCCGCCGCCGTGCATGCGCGCGACATGAATCTCATCGTCGCGATCAACATGGTGATGTTCATCCTCGTCGGCGTGTGGCTCGTGCTCTGCGTGACCTACACGGTCAGCGAGATCGTCTCGATCTACATGTGGATCGCAGGCGCGGTGAGTTGCCTCGTCGGCTGCGAGCTGCTCCCGATGTCGGAAGCCACCGAAGACGCCAAGGACGCGGTCGGCGAAATGAAAGAGGCCTACCAAGGCCTCCTCGATTTCGCTCTGCCGGCGTGCAGCCTCGCCCAAGATCTCATCGCCGAGACGACCGACGTCAAAGGCGTCGGCTTCACGGCTGCGGAGATCGCGGTCTCGCAAGACCAGCAAAAATTCGAAGGCGCGGGCTTCAGCGCCGATTATCCCGACCCGCTCGCGATTCACAACGTCGGAAAGCGCCTCGGATTGCCGATCGAGAGCGAGAAAAACTCGGCGCTCTGCGGCCACGTCGTGAACTGGGTGCTCGGCTACGTACAGACGCTGCTCGAGCAAAACCCCATCGTGAATCGCCTCATGAACATGTCGACGATGGAAAAAATCGCGATGAAGATCGCGTTCTCGAAGTTCATCTCCGCAAATCCGCTTGCAGGTCTCGGCATCGACAGCTTCGACAAGCTGCTCGACGAGGTCCGCAAGATGACCGCAACGGGATTGCAGACGCTCTATTGCTCCGGCGGCGTGTGGGACGAAGCCGGACCGAAGCGCCTATGGCGCGCGGACTCGAAGAAGCCGTCGTCGATGTAGAAAAATGCTAGCGACTGGATGCAAGTGTGGAGCGTCGTCGTGCCCGTCGACACCATCGACGACAACGACGCCGAGCACAAAATCGGCCTCGCTTCGCGCACGCACCAAGTGCACACCGA
>JAICXU010000157.1 GCA_025934595.1 Polyangiaceae bacterium
CCCGAACGTCACGTTTTGCGTCGCGCTCTGTCCCTCGAACTCGAGCTCCGGCTTGAACTCCTTCGCTGCTTTTCCGTTCGCCTCGACGACCGAGATCCCCGCGCCGGAATCGAGCAGCGCGATCGCGTCTTTTCCGCCGACCTTCACGTGCATCACGATTTCGCTTCCATAGAGCTTCATCGGCGCATGCACCGCGCCCGACGCCGGAAAAGTGAACGCGAGCTTCGCCGGCGGAATCGCGAACGCATCTGCCGCGGCGGGAGCCGGCTTGTCGAACGCGACGCGAAGGGTAGGGCCCGACGCTTTCTCTTCGGTCGCCGTCGGCCAGCTCGCGGCTTTGCCTTCGCGAGGCGCCCACGCGAGCCTGACGACGGTGCGCTTTCCCGTGACCGACAGGTGATCGACCATCACGAGCTCGGAGGTCTTGAAATCGAACGCCAGCTTCGGATTTCCGAGCTCGGGAATTTTTTCTTCGACGACCAGGAGCGACAGGTCCGCGCCGCCCTCGCAGCGCACGGCGTCACGTCCGGCCTGGAAGCCCGACAGATAATTTCGACGGAGGACCCATTCGCTCATGTCCTCCGTCTCGTCCGGTTTCAGGCGAATGAGACCGCCCGAATTTCCGACCTGCCATTCGCCTTGCTCGTCGGTGCCGCCCGCGTTCGAGAGACCGGGAAGATCGAATTGCGTCTTCGATCGTTTCGCGTCGAGCGAGATCGAATACGGGCCACTCTTCCCGTTCACCGTCATCGTTCCCTTCAACGTGATCGGCATCGCCGCGCGCGCATCCGCTTCGCTCCCGAATGTGCTCGCGTGTCGCGCGAAGAACGCAGCCACGTCGGGATTTTTGCAAAGCGAATCGCTCGATCGCGAATCCGCCTGTTTTCGTGGCGTTTCCGCGATCGGATGCGAAGCCGCGGGCGGTGCCGATCCGCCGCAGGCCGCGGCCAGAAATCCGAAGCTCGAAATCGAAACGATTAAATGTGCGTGCCGCATGTCCCGCAGAACTTAGCGCCTGCATGGAGAGCCTGGTTGCAATTCGGACACACGAGCGCGCGCGGCGTTCCGCATTCTTCGCAAAACTTGAGACCACCGGTCGTGCGCTGGCACTTCGCGCACGGAAGGGCGGTCGCCGACGCGGTCGTCTGTCCGTAGCTTGGCGGCGCGCCGTAGCCGCCTTGCGGAGGTCCCTGCACGGCCGGCTGCCGATACGGATCTTGTCCTGGCGTCGGCGCTCCGGCGTTCGGTCCGTGATAGCCGGGCGGCGGCGGCGCCGGCACGAGCTGCGGGTGCGGCGCTTGGTAGACCGCGCCCGCGCTGAGATCGACGCCGCCGACGTAATTTTGTTTTCCGGCCGCTTCGTTCATCTGCGATCGCATCGCGTCCGCCTTCGCGTGCGCATGTGCGCTCACCATCTGCTGCTGAAAATCCGGCGCGCATGCTTTGCATTGCCCCGCTTCGCCGTTCCAACAAACTTCCGGGCAGACCCAAAGCCCGCAGCCGCGACATTGGCAGAAGTGACCTTTGCATTCCTCGACCGCGGCCGCGAACGCCTTGTCGTGTTGCGGTCCGCCGATCGCGCGCTGCACTTCGTACGCGCCATAACCCGCGCCGGAGAGCCCTCCGCCGAAGATGTCACCGGCCGCGCGCAAGAACGCGCCCGCGGTGCCGACGACCGACGTTTGAAACGACGTCATGTAGCCGTTGCCACATTTGTCGCAGTAAAAGTTGAACTGGTAGCCCTTGTCGGTCGACAGGTCTTGGTGGTTCTTCGTGAATGCGATGAGCGCCATCGATCGGAAGCTTAGCGCAGCGGCGTGGCTTCAAAAAGCCGCGAAAAAGAGCTACGAAAACCGCCATGAGCGAAGCGAGACCCGTCAAGGCGCCGCGTGGCACCACCCTCACGTGCAAGGGTTGGATCCAAGAAGCCGCGTACCGCATGATCCAAAACAATCTCGACGCCGAGGTCGCCGAGCGCCCCGAAGATCTCGTCGTCTACGGCGGCACGGGAAAAGCGGCGCGCTCGTGGGACGCGTTCGACGTCATCTTGCGCGAGCTGAAAGATCTCGAGAACGACGAGACGCTCCTCGTGCAATCCGGAAAAGCGGTCGGCAAATTCAAGACGACCCCCGACGCGCCACGCGTGCTCATCGCGAATTCGAATCTCGTCGGCAAATGGGCGACGTGGGAGCATTTCCGCGAGCTCGAGAAGAAGGGCCTCATCATGTTCGGCCAGATGACGGCCGGCTCGTGGATCTACATCGGCACGCAAGGCATTTTGCAAGGCACGTACGAGACGTTCGTGGCGGCGAGAAGCGTGTATCATGCACGTAAAAACGTGAAGAATCCCGGCGCAAATGCGCCGAAGAACGGCCAGTATTGGGTTTTGACTGCGGGCCTCGGCGGCATGGGCGGCGCGCAACCTCTCGCGGCGACGATGGCAGGTCTCTCGTGTCTCGCGATCGAGGTCGATCCCTCACGCATCCAAAAACGGCTCGACACGAAATACGTCGATCAGAAAGCGTCGTCACTCGACGAAGCGCTCGCGATGCTCGAGAGCGCGAAGAAAGAAGAGCGTGCGATCTCGATCGCGCTCGAAGCGAACGCGGGAGAAATGTTTCCCGAGCTCGTTCGGAAAGGCATCACGCCGGATCTCGTCACGGAGCAAACCGCTGCGCACGATCCGCTGAACGGCTACATCCCCATCGGTCTCTCGCTGGAAGAAGCCGCGGACCTTCGCGAAGAAGATCCGGACGGCTACGTGGCGCGCGCGAAGGCCAGCATGGCGGAAGAAGTGTCGGCGATGCTCGCGATGAAAGCGCACGGCGCCGAGGTCTTCGATTACGGAAACAACATTCGCGCGTGCGCGGTGGAAGCCGGCTGCGAGCACGCGTTCAACATTCCAGGCTTCGTGCCGGCGTACATTCGGCCCTTGTTTTGTGCAGGAAAAGGCCCATTTCGGTGGGTCGCGCTCTCCGGCGATCCCGCCGACATCGCCGCCACCGACGAAGCGGTGCTCGCGGCCGTGCCGAACGATCCGGATTTGAAAAGGTGGATCACGCTCGCCCGAGAGCGCGTGAAATTCCAAGGATTGCCGTCGCGCATTTGCTGGCTCGGTTACGGCGACCGCGCGAAGGTCGGGCTCGCGTTCAACGAATTGGTGCGCACGGGAAAAGTGAAGGCGCCGATCGTGATCGGCCGCGATCATCTCGATTGCGGAAGCGTCGCGTCACCGAATCGCGAAACCGAGGCGATGAAAGACGGCTCGGACGCGATCGCCGATTGGGCGATCTTGAACGCGCTCGTGAACACGGCGGGCGGCGCGAGCTGGGTCTCGTTCCATCACGGCGGCGGCGTCGGCATGGGCATGAGCCTGCACGCGGGCATGGTGATCGTCGCCGACGGAACGAAGGAAGCCGCGGCGCGCCTCGAGCGCGTGCTCACGAGCGATCCCGGCATGGGAATCCTTCGCCACGCCGACGCGGGCTACGACGACGCGATCCGAAACGCCGAAAAATTCGGCGTGCACATTCCGCATCGCGATCTGAAATAAGCTTATTTTTACGGGAAAACGGTGAGCTTCACGCCGAGCGTGAGCCACTCGTGAAGCGCCTTCGCTTGGATCGACACGTCTTGCGACACGTTGTCGATCGTCAGGTTCTCGTGCGTGTACTCGGCGAGCGAGAGATCGAGGAAGGGACCGATGCCGAAGCCGCGCGTCAGACGGAAATCGACGCCGCCCATGAAATGCGCAAACTCGAACCCCGAAGCTCCCACCGACGTGTTGCCGTTGTCCGCGGAGAGGCCGGCCGCTTCGAATCCGAATCCGTAACCGACCCACGGATTCACTTTTTCGCCCGGCAAAATCGCCACGAGAATTTCGGGACCGACGTGGAACGTGATCGCGGCGCAGTCGCTCGCCGCGTAATCGCCGCATCCGCCGAACGCGAGGTTCAAGTAACCGCCGATGAAAATGTTTTTGTGGACCTTGCCGCCGATGTCGAGAATGAAGGGGACCTCGCCGCCGAACGAGCTCGTCATCTTGTCGCCCGTGTTGCCGGTCGCGTTGCCCATCGGCAGCGCGTAGCCGGTGCGAAAGTCCATTTGGAATCCGACGCGCGGCTTCGGCCCCGAGCCTTCCTCTTCTTCGATCTCGCCGTTCGTGCCTCGCGTCGTTCGTTCGTACGGCGCGGGCTCGGGCGCCACTTGCGCAGGCGGCGCGGGCGCAGGTTGGGCGGCAGCCGGCTGCGCGGCCGGAGGTTGATCGTCGACGACGGTGACGGCTTCTTGCGCGTTCGCGCGCGCACCGAAAAAAACCGGCAGGAGGACCCATGGCGCGAGCAGCGAACGTGAAAAGGCCATAGCCTCGATCTTAGCAAGTCGCTTGCGCGGCGCGACTTCGACCGTCTTACTTGGCCAGGACGGGGATCGCGAGGTCGGCCACTTTGCGCAAAATCGCGGTGCGTTCGGCCTCGGACGCATTCGCGTTCGCAGGCTCGTAGCCGACACGAATGACGGTGGATCCTTTTTGCACGTCGAGCTCGCTCGCTTTCGGCGCGAGGTAGGCGGTGTCGCCGACGCCCGGCAAATCTTTTCCTCCGGGCCAGAGCTGTTTTGCGCCTGCGATCGTCGAGAGGCTCTTCTCGATCACGACGCGCGGAAGGTGCCCGCTTCCTTTGTAGAAGCATTCGGGCGTCGCGGCGCCGGCAGGCACCTCGGTCGCAGTCAGCGCGAGGCCCGTCGTCGATGCGACGTGGCCGACCGGAATGAGGCCGCACACGTCGAGGAGAGGAGCGGCCGATGCGGAAGCGCTCGGAGAAGACGAGGCGCTCGCGGACGCCGACGAGCTCCCGAGCGGGAACATGCTCTTGTCCGCGCCGGTGAATTCCTTCTCGTCTTTCGGACAGCCGAGCAGGCCCAAAGAGAGGCCGGCGAAAAGCATGTAAATTACATGTTTTTGCATGCGGATTGCGTATAGAGCACCCGGTCCGGCGTTGCAATTCCCGCAAAAATCACGGGCGATCCCAACCGCGACAGTTTGCGACAGATTCTGGGAAGATCGGCGTGCGGCTGGCGTATGGTAGCGGCATGTTGAGAACCCTCCTCGTCCTCGGTACTGGTCTCGTGGTCGTCTCTTCAGCCGGATGCAAAAGCAAATCGGCGTCGGCGTGGAAGCTGCCCATCGATGCGAAGCAGCTGCCTGGCACCACGAATACGTTGGTCGCAGAGCAAGTCAAAGGCTCGCTCGAAACCGATGATCACTTGAAAAAGGCGTTCACCGCCGCCGAGCTCGGCGCCGAGATTTGCCGCATTCACGAGAGCAATCCGGCCGACGATCTCAAGCACATGGGAAAACATGGCTCGTCGACGGCGAAAGAATTTTTCACGCCGGCGCACCTCGCCGACGTGCAGTCGCTCCTCGATTGCGGATCCCTGCTCGCGCAGAACATGGACGGCAACTTCCAAACCGCGATCGCGTTCACCGACGACTCGAGCACGAAGCAGGAAGTCGGAATCATCCCGATGAAGATGACCGACATTCCGACGAAGTTCGGATTCACGAAGCACGCATTCAGCGGCGTGAACGGATTTTGCCGCACGACCGACGTGTCGAAGCCGAACGCGCCCACCGTCGATTGCGGACCCACGACCGACGCGGCGCTCGCGCAAGGAACGACGTGGTTCTTCGGCAGCCGCGCGGCGCTCGAGACGATCGGGCATGCCGTGTCGTCACCGAAGGCCGACCTCACGACGCAAGTGACCGCCTTGAACGACGCCGCAAGCACCGTCGAGGGCCTCGGCTCGATGCGCATCTCGGCGGACGTGAAGAGCGCCAAGTCGTTTCTTTCGGCGCCTTGCGCGTTCGGCGCCACGGAGTCGGCGGGCAGCATCACGGACTTTTTGCAGGGCTGCTTCCCCAACACCGACGAAAAGACGATCGACGACATCGACGCGAAGATTCGCGCGGCGGCGTTCGAGATGGATCCGAACCTCAGCAAAGCAGGCGCGGTGCACGGCGACGTCGTGCTCGTGGCCCGCGACGACGACTCGGCGAAGCAAGTCGAGAAAGACGCGAACGATCTCGTGACCGACTGGAAATCCCAGCTCGAAAACAACGAAGCGAAGCTCGTGAAACAAGCGAAAGACGATCCGACCACGCGCGAAGAGAAGCGCTGGGCCATCGTCGTCGACGACTTCGTGCACGCGCTGCAGAAGATGAAGGTCACGCGCGACGGTCACACGGTGAAGCTCGCGTTCAACGAGCCGCTCCCGGATGCCGACAAAAAAGATCTCGCCGACGTGAACACGAAATCAGTCGATCGGCATCAGGCCGTCGCCGACATCCTCGACGCGATCCAGCAGAAAAAGCCGGTGCCGCAAGCTCCGCTGACGAAGCTCGTCGGCGCGCCGTGGGCCACCTACCTCGCGCAGATGTCGACGTTCGACGTCACGAAGATGCCCGCGGACTGTCCGAAGAAGATCGCCGCATCGAAGAAGAAGGGCGCAGCTCCGCTCGAGGCGGCGTGCGTCGTCCCCACCGAGCCGCCGGAATCGCAGTTTGGTCCGGATGCGGCGAAGGCGGCGCTGAAGTAATCGCGCCGTTCGTCGTCACAGAATGTCGTGGGCGGCGAAGTGGCTGACGCCCACGCGGCGACCATCGGGGTCGCGGAAGTAGAGCGTGTATTCGGTTTTGTGCTCGATCGGGATTCCGTGCGCTTCGAGCCGATCCATGATCGGCGTGCGCTCTTGCGGGCGGATGGCGAACGCTACGAATTCCATGCTTTGGACGGGGATTTTCGGCTCGTCGGGTGATGCCTTCTCCAGCATCACGATCGCGTCGCCGGCGTCGAGCCACACGCTTCGCTGTCCGAGGCGCGTCTTGACCGAGAAATGAAGCACCTCGACGTAAAAGCGCTCGAGCCTCGGGAGGTCGTGCGTGCGGAAGGCGATGTGATGCACACGCATACGTGTTTTTTAGCACTTCGTGCTAAGCCCGGAGAATGAACGAGCGTCGCGTCGTCGTCGCCACCCATGGTCACTGCTTCGACGGCATGTGCTCGGCCGCGATGTTCACGCGTTTGCTTTCCGAGATCGACCCCGCCGCCTACGC
>JAICXU010000835.1 GCA_025934595.1 Polyangiaceae bacterium
CTTTGATCGTGATGCCGGTGATGAGAAGGACGGTGCGCGGCGTGGCGAGCGGCGCCGGGCCTGGCTCGACGTTCTCGGTGTAATACGCGCGCTCGCTCGCATACTTCGCGAGATAAAAGTCGCCCCAAAATTCCGGCGATCGCCAGTTGCCCGACGGCACCTTCGCGCACGCGCCGCCCGTGAGCCAGCCGCAGGCGATGAGCTCGTCCGACGTCGCGCTCGTCGACCCCGTGTCTTCGGTGGGCGCACCCGAGCATCCGAGAGCGAGAGCTCCAAAAAGAGAGGCGACGGCGATCGTTCGAACCATTTTCAT
Source organism: Polyangiaceae bacterium (assembly GCA_025934595.1). GTDB lineage: Bacteria > Myxococcota_A > Polyangia > Polyangiales > Polyangiaceae > JAICXU01. Next base: position 314 of record JAICXU010000835.1, read on the forward strand.
TCTCCTTGCGTGGAGAGGTCGTGAGCCCACGCGCATGGAAAGTGAAACTTTATTCATCTTTGGTCAAGGCAAACTTGAATATTTTTTCACTTTCTGTGTTAAAGCTTGGAATATGCGGAAAAAGCAGCGGATTTTTCAGCAGGAGCGTGCCGAGCGCACGTACCGATCGATCCTCAAGGCTGCGGCGAAGGTGTTCCCGAAGAAGGGCTTCGAAGGCGCGCAGATCCCCGACATCGCGCGCGCCGCGGACGTGTCCGTCGGCATCGTCTATCGCTACTTCGACGACAAGCGGGAGATCTTCCTCGAGATGCTCGAGGCGCACCTCGACGCAGCACGCGCCGAGGTCGCGGCGCGAATTTCACCTGACAGCTTCATCGGCGTCGCCCCGGAGGACGTCGTCACGCGCGTGCTCGACGTCGTCTTCGGCGAGGTGGAAAAGGAGCCAGCGCTCGCACGCGTCTATCTCGCGGTTTCGCTCACTGACAAAGACGTCGCGAAGATGCGACACGATGCCGAGAGCACCGATCGATCCGTCATCGCATCGATCCTCGCCACCACCGCCCCGCATCTTTCCGATCCAATCGCGACGGCGCTCGTCATCGAACGCGCGGTGCAAGGCGCGGCGATCGACTGCGTGCTCGGGTCGAAAACGGTCTCGGTCGACGCGGCAAAATCATCGCTAAAATCGATGATCCTCACGTGGCTCGCACCGACGGTGCAGAGCTAGACAAAAGACGAACCGCCAAGGCGCCAAGGCACGAAGGGTAAAAAAAACAGATCTTTGCTTGGCGATCTCGGCGATTTGGCGCTTCATCCCGAGGTCGCGGTCGAGCGTCCCGGATCTAGGTCTTGTTCGGCTCCTGCACCTTGATGTCGCGGATCGTCTCGCGGAACTGCACGCGGAGCTCGGCGAGCTTCGCGTCAAGCTCGACGGCCTGTTTCTGGATCTCGTCGAGGCGCGTGGCGGACGCCGCCAAGCGTTGCGTGAGCTTCGTACGCAGCGCGTCGGCCTGTTTGTTCTTTTCGATCGCGAGGAGATTCTGCCGGGTCTCCTGCGTTTGCTCCTGCAGATCGTTTTGCTCTTGATTGAGCTTCGTGCGCGCGTCGCTCTTCGTGAGGATGTCGGCGCGGAGCTGCCACGCGATCGAGAGCTTCTGCACGACGTCGCGGCTCGAGCTCTTGTCGGTCATGTACGCTTTCACGGCCGTGTCGGCGACGGGCGTGAACCAATCCTCGCTGCGACGGTTCGTGGCTCGCTCGTCGACGACCAGCGTCGCGGTGGCATGCGGAGCGACGGTGGCGGGAATGAGCGCCGAGCCCGTGCCCACGTTGTCCTCGGTTCCTTTCGGCGGTTGAAAGAGCTTCGTTCCCATCGCGCGCGAATGCTTCACGAGCATCTTCGACGGCGTATCGAGGCCATTTCGCAGCCGATACGTCGTCTGCGTGACGCCGTCGCGCTCGATCACGAGCTGGCTATTTTCGATCTGCGCGACCCGGGCGCCTCGCTCGTCGAACTTCGTTTCGCGATCGACGGCCAAGCCTCGCTCGAGCGCGAAAGGCACCGTCGTCGATGCGCCGATCGGCAACGGATCGACCATTCCCTGCCCCAAGAAATTTCCTTCCTCGAAGACCGCGATCGGGCCGCGCTCGAGCACGCCTTTCGTTCCGTTCGTGAATCGCGCGACGCGGAATGGATGCGACATCGAGTCCGGCACGCCGCCGTCGGGCGCGAAGAGAAAGATCGCTTCACCGGCGACGCGCTGCGAGAGCAGCATCACCATCGTCGCGCTTTTGTCCGGGATCGTGACGGTGACGGGCAAGTCGTAGCGGGTCGTGCCGCCTTCGACCGCGACCGCGGCGAGCGCGTTCACGCTCCGCGGCTGCGAGATCGAAGGAGGCCTCGGCGCAGGAGGAGGCGGCGGCGCGGGCTCGTTCCTCCGGATCGACGTCGGGTAATGCGTCGGCGAATTCGCGCTGGCGACCTTGCCCGCTGGCCCCGCGAGCCTTTGGTTTCCTGCACCCCCGCC
>JAICXU010000601.1 GCA_025934595.1 Polyangiaceae bacterium
CGACATCGACGAGCGCGGTGTTTCCATCGGCGACGATCGCATCGATGCATCGACGGTCGTGTGGGCGGCGGGGGTGCGTGCAGCGCGAATCGTGGAGACGATGGGCGCCCCGATCGATCGCGGCGGGCGCGTGCTCGTCGAGAAGGATTGCTCCGTGAAGGGCCACGACGCCGTTTTCGTCATCGGCGACGCGGCCGCTTTCCCGGGCGCGGACGGAAAGCTCTTGCCGGGCGTCAGCCCCGTCGCCATGCAGCAAGCGCGTTTCGTGGCGAAGACGATCCGAAACGCAGGGAAAAATAAGCCGCGCGGCACGTTTTCCTATTTCGACAAAGGCACGATGGCCACCATCGGACGCTCGCGTGCCGTCGCCGAATCGAAGGGCCTCGAGATGAGCGGGCTCCTCGCGTGGCTCGCTTGGCTCTTCGTCCATCTGTGGTTTTTGATCGGCTTCCGCAACCGCGTCGCCGTCATGCTCACCTGGATCTGGTCGTACGTCACGTACGGGCGGGGCGCGCGTCTCATCACCGGACGCGTCGGCGACGACGCGCGGGCGTCCTAACCAAGCCCCCGCCGTTACGAATCCAACCACCGAATCGCCGACCATTTCAGCGCGCGCGCGAATCACGCTTGACCTTGGCGCGCGATTGCCGAAGAAACGTTCCCCATGAATCACGCACGTGCCCTCGCGCTCGCCTCGTTCTCGATATTCGTCTCCATCGCCGCGTGCGGGGGTAGCGATGCGTCCGTCGGTCAAGACGCCGACGCAGGAAATGCGAACGACGCATCGGGCGGTGGCGGTCGAGATTCAGGTGGCGGCGCGCGCGACGGCGGCTCGACGTCCGGCACCGATTCGGGCACGAAAGAAGGCGGCGTCACGGGCGCGTTCGCATGCGCAGGCGCTGCGCTGCCGACGACGGCTCCCGCGTCGATCGCGGTTTCGGGCATCGCCTACGAGCAAGCGAGCACCGCTGCTCCGGCAACGCTCGACGGCGCGACCATCAGCGCCTATCCAACGCAAACGTCCACGACGGCGAGCGACACGAGCACGTCGAGCGGCGGCGGAGCGTTCTCGCTCACCGTGGGCACCGGCGGCGTTCCGGTGGATGGATACTTGAAGGCGACGAAGGCGGGCGACACCGACTCGTACCTCTATCCGAACGCGCCGCTCGCGGCCGACGTGCCGAACCTCCGCGTGCTCCTCTTGACGACGACGGTGTACTCATTTTTGCCGACGCTCGTCGGCGTCACGCAGGACGCAGGCAAAGGCGTCGTCGGCGTTCTCGTTCTCGATTGCGACGGCAATCCCGTGCAAGGTGCGACGGTCACGAGCAGTCCAGCCGGCGACGTTCACTACAACGACGCGAGTGGGCCGAGCGCGGCGGCATCGTCCACCGCCGCCGACGGCATCGCCTACATCTTCAACGTGCCGACGGGCGACGTCACGCTCTCGGGCGCGGCCGGCGGCGTCACGCTGCGCAGCCATCACTTCGTGTCGCGAACGAACGTCTTCACGACGACGCTCATCACGCCCTGATCGCTCTGAAACCAGGGAAAAATAAGCCTCGGCGCGGCCTCCTTTTTCGCTTCAATCGTTCGCGCGGGCGGGCGACACTCGAAAGATGAGCGTAGAGCAAGCCACATTCGAGCATTCGGAGTCTTTCGAGCAGGGTGAGGTCGCGGGCAACGTACATCTCGGAAAGCTCGAGACCGTGTACGAGGAGCTCTTCGCCGACGTCATCGAGGACGGCATCATCACGACCGAGGAGCGCGCACAGCTCGATCGCATGGCCGACTCGCTCGGGCTCGATCGCATGCGGCTTCGCAAGCTCGAAGACGCGCTGCAAGCCGCTTACGAAGCGAAGCATCAAGTGCGGATTCGCGAACAGGGCGACGACCTTCCGCCGGAAGCTTCGCTCCAGCCGCTCGAGCCCGCGACCGATCAGCGCACGCTCGCCTTGCAACGCCGAGTTCGATTTCTCGAGGCGAAGATCGCGGAGCTCGAAAGCGCGCTCGAAGAAGCACGCGCGAACGTCGCGGTCGACGTCGACTTGTCGGACATGGGGCCCGCGAACGTGGAAAACGCGTCGACGGCCACGGCGCTTCCGGACGACGATCCGATCGAGCTCGAGCGCGCCGTCCGTCACGATCCGCGTGATACGTCGAGCCTGAAGGCGCTTTATCGCGTGCACAAAAAGCACGGAAACGTGGATCGCGCGTACTCGGTCGCGCAAGCGCTCGTGTACTTGAACGACGCGAACGAGGATCAAAAGCAGCTCTTCATGGCGAAGAAAGGCGGCGCGCTGATTTCGCCGAAGCACTCGCTCACCGGAGAGGCTTGGTCGCGGCTTTTGTTTCATCCGGAAGAAGAGCCGCTCACGGGTGAAATCTTTTCCGTCGTCGTTCCCGCCGTGCTGCTCGGGCGATTGTCCGCGCTGCGTCGTGACAAGGCGCTGCCGAAGCTCGATCCGGAGAAGAAGCAAGACCCCGCGAAATCGACGATCCAGGCCGTGCGCTGCTTTTCATGGGCCGCGGCGATTCTCGGAATGGCATCGCCCGCGCTCTACGTCGATCCGGATTTGAACGACACGGTCGAGATGGTGCCGGCCGTGCAGCCCTCCGCGAAGCTCGGCAGTCTCGCGCTTTCGGGCCGAAACTCGGCGGAGCTCGCGTTTTTGGCGGGCAAGCATCTCGCGTATCACCGCAGCGAGCATTTCGTGCGGCTCCTCGTTCCGCAGATCGCCGACCTCGAAGAAATTTTCCTCGCGGCGCTCTCCATCGGCAATCCGGGGCTGCCGCTCAATGCGCAAGTGAAGCAAATCGTGGTGCCGATCGCGAAAGCGATCGAGCCGATCCTGGAGCCGAGCGCGGTCGACAAGCTGCGCGGTCACTTCTTGCGCTTCGTCGAAGAGGGAGGCCGAACGAATCTTCATCGCTGGGCGGGAGCGGTGCACAAAACGGCGGCGCGCGCCGGATGTCTGCTAGCGAATGATCTGCGCGCCGCGCACAACGTGCTCGCGCTCGAGGACAAAGATCATCTGACCGAAAAAATGGACGACCTCATCGTGTTCGTGACGAGCGATCGCTACGCGAGGCTTCGCAAACAGCTGGGAATCGCGATCGAAAATTAAGGAGACCTAGACCTAGACCTCGACGCTCGACCTGGACCTAGGCGTGGGCTCCGGCTCGCGTTGAAATCGCATTTTGTCGCTCGCAGCCTTGGTCTCGGTCGATGTCGAAACGAGCACACCGATGCTCGAGCTCGCGGTGGAGCTCAAACGCATGCTCTCGGCGATGAGCCGCTA
>JAICXU010000227.1 GCA_025934595.1 Polyangiaceae bacterium
ATTTGCGCGAATTTTTTCACCTTCGCGTTCTTCGCTTTTTTCACCGCGAGCTTGCCTTGATCGACCTCGCCCGTGTTCGCGGCTTCGGTGATCGCCGCGATGTCGGCGTCGGTGAGCGAAGCGGTGTCTTGCGCAGGCGTCGACATCGTGGTCGCCGGCTGCGGATTCGGCGCAGGCGCCGTGTCGCCCGCTTGCGTCTGCATGTTCGCGCTCTGGCCATTCGGCGCAGGACCCATTTGCGAGCCGGTCGTCGTCGTCGTCGACTCGACGGTGTCCGCAGGATTTTTCGCCTGCGTGTTCGTGTCACTACCGCCGCATGCGACGAGAGCGAAAGAAGCGGAGAGAACGATACCGAGCGAGCTCAGCGGTTTTAGAAGTTTCATGCCGGCCCTCGTGCAAGCGAGTGGCCATCCACCGACGGACGGAAGTCTCCTGAAAAGTCGGAATTCTCTCGGCGGCCGGTGTGCGCTTTTGACACGCGAGCGCACGCGCGCCTCGCTTGGCGAGCACGATTTCCCGAAACCCGCGAGCCGCCTCAGGTCAAATTCTTTTTGTTGTAGCGACGACGGCGCGGACGTCGTGTGCCCGTCGTGTCGAGCGTCTCTTGTGGATCGGGCGCGAGATGAAATCGCCCGCTCGCGCGAGCCGCCGCTTCCGCCGCTTTCACCTTGTCGCGCGAGATCTCCATGAACCGCTGTTGGCTGCGACACGGCGCTTGGCCTTCCGAAGGTCGCAAGCGCGCGTACTTGCCGTCGCTCTGCAGCGTCCACGCCTTCACGTTGTCGGCGCGGTGCACCTCGAGCATGTCGATGAGACGCGTGCGAAGCGCGGGATCTTCGACCGGCACCATCACCTCGACGCGACGATAGAAATTGCGCGGCATCCAGTCGGCGCTCGAGATGTAGACGTCGTCTTTGCCGCCGTTCGAAAAGCGAAAAATGCGACCGTGCTCGAGGAAGCGATCGACGACGGCGCGTACTTCGATGTTGTCGCTCACGCCTTTGACGCCGGGACGCAAGCAGCAGATGCCGCGCACGAGCAGCGTGATTTCGACGCCGGCCTGCGACGCTCGATACAGTTGCTCGATGACGTCCTCGTCGACCAGCGCGTTCATTTTCGCGATGATCTTCGCCGGCCGTCCTGCGCGCGCGTGATCGGCTTCGCGCGCTCTGAGCCCGAGCACGGCTTCGTGGAGGCCGAGTGGCGCCACGATGAACGCGTTCCACTTCGGCGGAGCGCTGTAGCCGGTGAGCAGATTGAAAAGGGACGACGCGTCCTCGCAGAGATGCGGCTTGCTCGTGAAGAGCGAAACGTCCGTGTAGAGGCGCGCCGTCGATGGATTGTAGTTGCCGGTCGAGACATGCACATAGCGGCGCAGCGTGCCTTTTTCGCGGCGAACCACGAGCAGGCACTTCGCGTGCGTCTTCAGACCCATGAGCCCATAGACGACGTGCACGCCGGACTGCTCGAGCGTGCGCGCCCACTGGATGTTCGACTCTTCGTCGAAGCGCGCTTTGAGCTCGACGATGGCGGTGACTTGTTTGCCGGCCTCGGCCGCGCGCGCGAGCGCTTTCACGATGGGGCTGTCGCCGCCGGCGCGATAGAGCGTTTGCTTGATCGCGAGGACGTCGGGATCGTCGGCGGCGCGCGTGATGAAATCGACCACCGCGTCGAACGCTTCGTACGGGTGATTCAAGAGCACGTCTTGCTCGCGCAGGACGGCAAACGGATCCTCGGCCTCGCGGAGCGGCGGCACCGCATACGGAACGAACGGCTCGTCGCGCAAGTCACGGCGCTCGTCGCGCGCGACCATCTGCAAGAGATCATAGATGTTGAGCAAGCCGCTCGTGCGATAGACGTCGCGCTCGGGATCGAGCTTGAGCGCTTTGACGAGCTTGTTCAGCGACGCCGGCGTCGGCTCTCCCGCGACCTCGAGGCGCACCGCATTTCCGCGCTCGCGACGTCGCAGCTCTTGCTGGATCGTCTGCAAGAGATCTTCGGCTTCCTCTTCGTCGATCTCGAGGTCGAAGTTTCGCGTGACGCGGAACGTGTAGACGCCCTTGAGACGAACTCCCGGAAAAATGGCCGTAACGTGACGCGCGATGAGATCTTCGAGCAGCACGTACGCGTGCCGCGCCGTCGTGCCGTCGGCCAAACGCACGCCCGGGACCTCGAGCATGCGCGGCAGCATCATCGGAACCTGGACGACGCCGAAGCCGGTGTCGTGCTCGCCTCGCGTGAACATCACGCCGAGGTTCAGGCTCTTGTTGCGCAAATGCGGAAACGGATGGCCCGGATCGATCGCCATCGGCGTCAAGATCGGAAACACCTCGTTGTGAAAGCGCGCGTCGAGCTGCGCGAGCTGCTCCGGCGACACCGCCTCTGGCTTCAAGAGGAGCGCACCTTGATCTGCGAGCTTCGGCAAGATGCTCGTGTTCAGCGAAATCATCTGCTGCGCGACGAGCTCGTGTGCGCGCGTGGAGATCGCAGCCAGCGCTTCGTTCGGCATCATGCCGTCGGGCGGTAAATCTCCGACCTCGCCCGTAGCTTGTTGCTTCAAGCCGGCGACGCGCACCATGAAAAACTCGTCGAGGTTCGACGCGACGATGGCGTGGAATTTCAGCCTCTCGTAGAGCGGCACGGCGTCGTTGTCGGCCTCGGCGAGCACGCGCGCGTTGAACTCGAGCCATGAAAGCTCACGATTCAAATAAAGCGACGGCGCACGAAGATCGATCGTCTCGCCGGACGATGTCGTCACGAGCGACCCCGACGACGGCTGCGACGGCGACGAGGTCGAAGGCGGCGGCTTGTCCGCTTTTTCGGTCACCACGGGAGCAGGCGAAACCGTGACCTGCGGCGACGAAGGCGCCGGCGCAGGGATCGGTCCGCTCATGTGTTGCTCTTCCATGATGGATCTCCCAGCCTAACGCATCTCGGGCGCGCCGGCTCGCGAGGCCACCTCGGCAAGCGCTATGGCGACTCTTCGCTGCCGCTTTCGTGACGTTCAGGTGACGCCGCCACGCCTTCCGCGAGATCGCTGCGGAGCCACACTTGGTCGTGACCGAATCGCGCCGTGAGCTTGTAGCGATCGCGCATCCAAGGCGCGCTGTGAGGACAGTGCTCGACGAAGTCGATGAACGCATCGTCTTCGCTCGTGAGCGGCGCGCCGTCGAAGAACACGAACGCCGCGGGCGGCTTTTGCTCGAGCTTCGCGAGCATGTCCTCGTCGTGTTGCTCCACGATCTGCCGTATTTTGTCGCTTTGTTGCACGTTGGGACGCATGCCTTGCGGCATCCACGATCCGCCGAGCGCAGCGTCGGAGTTCAAGTCGTACGCGTAAATGTACGGTGTCGCGCTCTTTCGTTGCGCGAGGAAGAGGACGTACGGGTCCATTCCGTAGATCTGCACTTCATCGGTCACCGACGTATGCGAGCGCAAGTAGTCCGCCGTTTGCCGCAAGTCCCACGGAAAGAAATCGCTGTTCTTGAAATAGACGAGGTAGTCGTGGCTCGATCGCTCGGCGGCGTCGCCCGCTTTTCCGAGGATCCAAATGTCCTGAATGTGCGGCGAGCCCTGCATGTTCATGCCCGTCTTGATCGCGAGCGTCATCACCGCGAGAAACGGGACGAGGCGGGCGAACGTTCGCGCGCGCGGAGCGGTTCGGAATTTTTCGACGAGCCAGACCGCGATGAGGAGCCACTCCGCCGAGAGCCCGAGCGTGACCGGATGAAAGTGATACGGAAAGCCCTTCGATTGCGCGAGCACGCTCAAGAGACCGAGAAGCGGCAAGAGCGCGATGGAGAGAAATCGCTTGGGAATTTGGCCGTCCCAGATGAGCGAGAGAAGAAGCGCGGACGTCGCCATGCTGAGGACCGCCGTCGTGCCTCCCCACTCGAGCGAGAGAATTTCCGCGGGCGTGCGCGGCATCATGAAGCGGTACATTTCCGGCACGTCGACGAAGTAGATGTGGAAGAACGCGCGCGCGTCACCGTAGAGAAACAGAAAGGCGAGCGGCACGAGCGCTCCGCATACGCCGCCGATCGCGAACGTGAGAAACGCGCGCCATCGCGAAATGCGAAGCGAGCCGTCGGAAAAAAGAGCCGCGAGCTGGCCCAACGTGAAGAGGACGTAGGTGGGCTTGCCGAGCCACGTGATCGCGGAGAGCGCGCCCGCGATGCCGATGCAAATGCGCGAAGAGCGCGAATCGATCTTCGCGAGACTCCGCTGCGCGACGAGCTGCACGGCGACGGCGGTGAGCACGAACCAATCGAAGAAGCTCTCCCGCTGCGCGAGATCCCACCAGATGTATTGGAGGAGCTGCGAGGAGAGCACGACCCAAGCCGCGAACGCCCACCCGATGCGCTCGCTCCACAAGACGCGCGTTTTTTTCACGACGCCGGGAAGACACGCGCCGAAGATCGCGAACGTGATTCCGCACACGAGAAAATCGAGCGAGCGGAACCGATGCTCGTCCGCACCGCCGAGCTTCAAGAAAATGAAATGAATGAGGTGCGTGAGCGGACCGTTCACGTCGCGCACGTCGCGATAATCGACCGCGCCTTCTCCGATCGCCCACGCGATGTACTGAAAAATGCCTTGATCGCGACCGAGCGTCGTCAACGAAGCGCGATGCGTGGCGTCGACGACCCAAGCGAGCGGTGGCAGCGCCACCACGAGCGGAAAAAGAAGCGCGCGCGCGTGGCGATACGCTGTGACGCGCCACGTGGTGGGTAGAAATCGCTCAAGCGCGTACATCTTTGTCTCGCTCGTCTACTTATCATTCTCCGCAAACGGAGTCAGAATAGAGGCCCATGCCGGATCCCGTCCGAAGGCTTCACCCCGCCGGGTCACCCCCGCCCGCCGACCGCGCGCGCGCCTTCGCCGACACGCTCGCGCAGGTGCGGGGCAAACATGTGCTCGTCGCGCTGCGTGGTCATCCCGATCCCGATGGCATCGCGTCCGCGCTCGCTTTCGGACATTTGGCCGCGCGTCAGGGCGTTCGGACGACCATCTCGTATTGCCACGAGCTCTCGCACCGGGAAAATCGCGCGCTCGTGAAGCTGCTCGGTCTCGAGCTTCGCCGCGTGAAGAGCGTGAGGGAGGTGGCGCCGGTCGATTATCTGGCCCTCGTCGACGCCTACGACATCGATCCCGATCTGGCGGACGCGGAAGGCATCGAGATGCTCGCGATCGTCGACCATCATCGCGCGCCCGCCGCGCCGACGGCTCGCTTCGTGGACCTCCGTCCCGACGTGGGAGCGACGGCGGCGATATTTGCAGAATACATCGATCAGCTCGCCCCTCTCGATCCCGAGAACGAGGACGAGCGCCGCATCGCGACGGCGTTGATGCTCGGTCTTTCCACCGACACGGACGACTTCATGCTGGCCCGCGCGGGCGACTTTCGCGCGGCCGCGCAAATCGCGGAGGCGACCGATCGCGACCTATTGACGGATCTCAGCCGGCGTCTCATTGCGCCGAGCGCGATGGACGTCATCGCACGCGCGCTTTCGTCGCTCGTCGTTCGCCGTAACTTCGCGTCCGCGGGCGTGGGATTCGTGAACGAAGGCGATCGCGACACGATCGCGCAAGCGGCAGATTTTCTGGTGCGCCGTGAAGACATCGACACCGTCGTCGTCTACGGAGTCGTCGGCGACAAATCGATCGAGGGATCGCTCCGCACGCATTCGCCGAGCGTCGATCCCGCCGCATGGCTCGAGCAAGCCTTCGGACACGACGACAAGGGACGCGCGTTCGGCGGCGGCCGTCGCGACAAGGGCGGCTTTCGCATTCCGATCGGATTTTTGGGACGCTCCACCGATCGCGGACAACTCTGGACGCTCGTCGAGCACTCGATGCGCACCGCGCTCGCGCGCATGATCGGCGAGGACGCGCCGCAGACCGGCGTGCACGCGCCCGTGCCTGCGATCCCGCCCGAGCGCGGAAATCCCGGCACCTGACCAAGACGCGCGACAAGCCTGCGCGCTATGGACCTCAAAATCGCGTTCTTCGGTCTGCCTCTCGCCGCGCTGCTCTTGC
>JAICXU010000668.1 GCA_025934595.1 Polyangiaceae bacterium
AGTCTTCGTCAACTTGGTCGACAACGCGCTCAAGTTCACGCCGGCCGGCGGCACCGTCACGCTCAGCGCGCGCAACCTCGGATCGGAAGGCACGGAAGAGGACGCGGGCTTCGCGCTCCTCGCTCCCGTGCAAACGCGCATCGAGATTCGAGTCGCCGACACCGGCATCGGAATCCCGGCGCGCGAAAGGCAGAAAGTCTTCGATCCGTTCTACCAAGTCGACTCTTCGTCGACGCGCGAGTATGGCGGCACGGGCCTCGGCCTCTCGATCGTGAAGAGGCTCGTCGACGCGCACAACGGCACCGTGCACATCGAGGACAACGTCCCGCAAGGCACCGTGTTCGTCGTTCGATTGCCGTCGCGTACGGGCTCGGGCGTCTGGCCGTCGGTCATGCCTCCGCCGCCGACGGGAGAATCCGGAAGTGCGTGACGAGGCATCGGCCATCGCGTACCTGCAGCGACTCTTTTCTGCGCGAGCCGAGGGCGAAGTTGGAATCGGAGACGACGCGGCAGCGTTTTCCGCGCCTGCTCTTTCAGGAGCCAAGATCGTCTGGACGATCGACGAACAGGCTGAAAATACGCACTTTCGTCGCGATTGGCTGTCGTGGAAAGACGTCGGCTATCGCTCGTTCGTTGCCGCGGCGAGCGACATCGCGGCGATGGGGGCGGTGGGGACGCATGCATTGACGGCGCTCGCGTTGCCGGAAGATTTTCGCGACGACGATTTCATGGCCGTCGCGGAAGGCCAGCTCGAAGCCGCGCGCGCTACGTCGATTCGCATCGTCGGCGGCAACATGGCGCGGGCCTCCGAAGCGCATGTGACGACGACCGTCATGGGAATCACGTCGAAACCGATCCTGCGAAGCGGGGCAAAGCCCGGCAACGCCGTCTTCGTCGCGGGCGCGCTCGGATTGGCGGCGCTCGGCATGCGCGCGCTCGAACGCAACGTGAAAGACGCCCGCGTCACGCGCGCCATCGCTTCCTGGCGACGCCCGCCGATCTCGTTCGAAGCATCGAGAGCGATGTCCGCATGCGCCACCGCCGCCATCGACGTGTCCGACGGTCTCGCGAGAGATTCGTTCCATCTCGCCGAAGCGAGCCGCGTGCGAATCGCGATCGAAAAATCGGCGCTTCTCGACGCTGCGAAGGCGAGCGGCGCAGACGAAGCAGCGATCGCGCTCGGCGAAGACCTGCTCGACGCGGTCCTCTACGGCGGAGAGGACTACGCCCTCGTCGTCACGAGCGATCGCGAAATCGAGGGATTTTCTCGGATCGGCAGCGTGATCGCAGGCTCCGGACTCACGCTCGACGGCAAAGAGATCGTGCCGCGCGGGTTCGATCACTTCGGATAGCGCGCAGGCTTGGGTGCGTCCTGCGTGAGGAGATGCTCGAGCAGCGCCTTCTGCGCGTGCAAGCGATTCTCCGCCTCGTCGAGCACGACGGACTGCGGGCCGTCGACGACGTCACCGGTGATCTCCTCGCCACGATGCGCAGGCAAGCAATGCATCACGATCGCGTTCTTCGATGCGAACGAGAGAAGCTCGCGATTCACTTGGTAGGGCCGAAGCGCGCGCACGCGATCGGCGCTCTCTTTTTCTTGACCCATGCTGGTCCAGACGTCGGTGACGACGACGTCGGCGCCTTTCACGGCGTCGTGCGCCGACTCGGCCACCGTCACGCTCTTCATCGGCGTTGGCGGTGTGTACGCCGCGGGCGCGCCGATGCGCAGATCGAAATCGAAAAGAGCCGCCGCCTCCATCCACGAAGCGGCCATGTTGCTCGTGCCATCGCCGACGAACGCGATCGCGACTCCGCTTATTTTTCCGAGCTTTTCTTCCACCGTCATCAAGTCGGCAAGGAGCTGCACGGGATGCGCCTGGTCCGAGAGACCGTTGATCACCGGCGCGGTGGCCGCGCGCGCGAGCTCCTCGAGCCGGTCGTGACCGAACGTGCGGAATACGATCGCGTCCGCGTAACGCGACACCACGCGCGCAGTGTCGGCCAGCGTTTCGCCGCGGCTCATTTGGCTGTCGGCCCCGCCGATCGAGATCGCGCCGCCGCCGAGCTGCGTGATGGCCGCCTCGAACGAGAGCTTCGTGCGCGTGGACGGTTTCTCGAAAATCAGCGCCAGGGTTTTGCCCGCGAGCGACGTGTCGACGACGCCGTGAGCACGACGCTCTTTCAACACGCGCGCGCGATGTCGAAGCTCACGATGCTCGCCGAGCGACAGATCACCGAGGCGCAGAAAATCACGTTTTTCAGCCATTTTTCCCCGCGATCAGGCGAGCGAGCAGCTCGCGGGTCATCGGGACTCGGCTCGCGTCCGTGCGCGCATCGCGAGCCACCTTCCGAATTCGCTCGATCTGCTCGTCGACGCGCTCGGGGGCCGTTCCACCCGCGCTCGTCTTGCGCGCCGCGCTCGTTCGGGCGTCGGCGGCGACCATCACTTCGGCATCGAGTCGTGGATCGATTCGCTGCGCTTCGGCGACCGTGATTTTGGAGAGCGGCACGTTCGTCTCTCGCGCGAGCTTCACGAGCAGGCCGACCACGCCGTACGCAGTGCGGAACGGCACTTCGTGGCGAAGCACCAGAGCCTCCGCGATGTCGGTCGCCTGCATGTAGTCGCTCTCGACCGCCGCCAAGCATCGCGCGCGATCGAACGCGACGTGATCGATGCCGAGCCGCAGCATCGGCAGCGCGCCGAGCACCGTACTTTTTGCGCCGAAAAGCGCCCTTCGATCCTCCTGGAGATCGCGGCCATACCCCGAAGGCAACTTCGAGCCGAGGGTGAGGAGCGACACGAGGTCGCCTTGAACGCGAGCGCTCTTGCCGCGCAGCAACTCGAACAGATCGGGATTTTTCTTTTGCGGCATCATGCTCGACCCGCACGAGATCGCGTCGCCCAGCTCGAGGAATCCGAACTCCGACGAAGAAAAATCGATCACGTCCGATGCGATTCGGGCGACGTGGCTCATGACTCGCGCGCACGCGTAG
>JAICXU010000534.1 GCA_025934595.1 Polyangiaceae bacterium
GGCATCTGGAACTGGCGCGCGACGAGCGCGATGTCGCTCAAGGTCCCGTCGCGGTCCTCCTCGAGGAGCACCTTCACGACGTCTTCGTAGAAGCGGCAGTGCGCGATCTCGTCGCGCGCGTTGAAGCGGAAGATCGACGCGAGGCATTCATCGCCGACTTCTTTCGCTCGCGCTTCTTGCTTCACGTAGATGACGAACGTGGCCATCTCTTGGAAGCATCCGTAGATCGTCATCTGCCGCGACGTATCGAACGGCAGCTTCCATTCGACCGTCATCAGTTGGTTCTGCAAGTCGAACATTTGCTCGGGCGTGCGCGCCTTCGAGCGGAGCAAATACTCCATGAGCGCGAGCGAGTGCTTCGACTCTTCGTACGCCCAATTCGCCGAGAACCATGCTTGCCCGAAATACGGACGCACGATGTTGATGCCCTTCGAGACGTAGTCGGGCAAGTAGCTCTCGACGCAGCAAAACGTCTCCGCGACGACGGCGAGCGACTCCGGGACTTCTTTCGGGATCTTGTCGTACGGAACGTCTTTGAGTGGATTCCAGCGACGCTCGCGCTCCGCCTTGTCGAAGAACGTCTTGTACATTTCGTACAAGCGCGCTTGCCGCGCGGTATCGAGAAGGTTCACGCTCATGGATTCAGCTCGCTGGATTCAGACGTTGAGACTCTGTCGTTTTTCGACGAGCTCGATGAGATCTTTCACGGTTTGGATGCCGGCGAGCGTCTCGTCGGGAAGCGTGATCTTGAGCTGCCGCTCCATCGAGCCGACGATCTCGAGCATCCCGAGTGAGTCGATCCCGAGCTCGCTGATGACCGTCGACTCGCTGATCTTCGGAAACTCACGCTCCACCACTTCCGCGGCGGTCTTTTGGAAGATGTCGAGGAGCTCTGCTCGGCTGGAAGGCATCAGTTCATTTCCCTTGTTTCGTTTCCTGGTCGGAGACTTCTTTTACCCGTTTTTTCTGAACAAATGGGGGCCTATTTGAAGCGTAGGCCGCTGCGCACGCGTAACGTATTTCTCAGGTTTTCAGCCATTTTCAAGCGCTTTTTGATTTCGAGCGCCTTCTGGATCAGGAGGCGGAGCGGACTCGGACGGATCGGTGTCTTTGCTTTGCACGCCCCGCGCCTGCGGCAAGGCGCCGTCCAAGAACATTCGTTTCGTTTTCCGGCGCTGCGGCTTGCCGCTCGACGTCCGCGGGAGCGTGCCTTGCGGGACGATCTCGACCTTGTAGGTCGCGAGCCCGATCCGGGCGGTGATGGCCGTCGCGATCGCTTCCGCGAGGCCCGCCGCTTCGCTCGAGAACGCTTCGGCGCACACGACGAGATGCTCTTCGCCGCTACCGTCTTTCGTGACCTCGCCCTGTGCGTCGACGCCGACTCCGAACGCGACGACGTTTCCGCGGCGAATCCCCGGCAGCTCGCTCACGACCCACTCGATGTCCTGCGGGTAGAAGTTGCGACCGCGCACGATGATGATGTCTTTGATGCGCCCGCAAATATAGAGATCGCCGTCGGCGACGTAGCCGAGATCGCCCGTGTGAAGCCAGCCGTCTTGGAACGCGGCGGCCGTGAGCTCGGGCTCCTCGAAGTAGCCTTGGCAGATCGACGGGCCCCGCGTGATGATCTGGCCGACCTTGCGCTCGCCGAGGCGGCGGCCTTGCTCGTCGATGATCGCGATCTCGTGGCCGGCGAATGGACGTCCGCAGTCGACGAGCTCCTGGGTTCCTTCGCCTCTTTGCGGCGCGCTCTTCGCATCGAGGGCGGTGAGCGATTTCGAGTCGACGACGTCGCACTTGATGTCGTGATCGAGCGGGCGAAACGTGATCGCGAGCGTGGCCTCGGCCATGCCGTACGATGGCACGAACGCGCGCGGATTGAATTTCGCCGGCGCGAGCTTCGCCGCGAATTCGTGCAGAGTCTTCGATTGAATCGGCTCGGCGCCGCATCCTGCCGCGCGCACGCACGAGAGATCGAGATCGGCGATGTCTTTCTCTTTCACGCGCTTCGTGACGAGCTGATACGCGAAGTTCGGCGCGTACGTGATGGTGCCGCGATGTTTGTGGACGCGATCGAGCCAGAGGCGCGGCGCGCGCACGAAGCTCGGCGTCGGAATGAACACGACCGAGATCTCCCGAAAGACCGGGCCGAGCACGAAGCCGATGAGGCCCATGTCGTGGAAGAGCGGCAGCCAAGAAACGCCGACGTCTCGCTTCGGGTCGATCTCGAGACCCTCGCCCATGAACGCGCCACAGTTCGCCGACAAGTTTCCGTGCGAGACCATCACGCCTTTCGGACGGGACGTCGAGCCGGAGGTGAATTGCAAAAAGCAGAGGTCGTTCGGATCGACTTTCGTATCCAGCGACGTTGCGGGCGCGCTCGCGAAATCCGTCGTCACCGTGATCGCTTCGAGCGACGGCGATTGGCCGAGCACGGGCTCGACGTACGCGCGGGTCGTCTCGGTCGTCAGCAACCGTTTTGCTCCCGACGCGCGCGCGATGTGCGCGACCGTGTCGTGATACCCGTCGATGTTTTTGAACGACAACTGTGGGTAAATCGGCACGGGAACGATGCCCGCGTACACCGCCCCGAGGAACGAGAGAACGAACTCGTCGCCGTCCGGGATCACCATCGCGAGGCGGTCGCCTTTCTTCATCCCGAGGTTCAACAAATGCGCGCCACGTCGAGCCGCCTCCTCGCGAACTTCGGGGAACGGAACGTAGCGATCGGTGCCATCGGCACGCACGAACGTGAAGCCGGTCGTCTCGCGCCTCGCGAGATCGTGGAGCGCATCGACGAGCGTCGGCGGCATGTGAGATGGGGTATTTTTGGCCATCGGCCGGCTCCACCTACTGCGAGACGCGCAGGCGTGCAAGTCGCTGGCGCGGCGCACATCGCTGCGCCGCGAAGCCATTTACGCGGTATTTTTGTTGGCCTCGACATTGCCCATCATGGAAAACGAGAGCTATAAGCAGCCCAAACGCAATGTCGTCGCGCGTCCTCGTCACCGGTGTCGGAGTCGTCAGCTCGATTGGGCTCGGCAAAGACGCATTTTTCTCTTCGCTCGCCGCGGGCCGAAGCGGCATCAGCCGCGTCGAGTCGTTCGATGCGACGAAGCTCGGTCGCGAATACGCCGGTGAGGTCAAGCAGTTCCGCGCGGAAGATCACCTGACGCAGGCCGAGATGCGCCGCACGGGCCGTTGCTCGAAGATGCTGCTCGCCGCCGCACGCATGGCGCTCAAAGACGCGGGCATCGCCGAGAAAAAGATCGCGAAGGATCCACGACGCGTCGCCGTCGTTCTCGGAACG
Organism: Polyangiaceae bacterium; assembly: GCA_025934595.1. Taxonomy (GTDB): domain Bacteria; phylum Myxococcota_A; class Polyangia; order Polyangiales; family Polyangiaceae; genus JAICXU01. The sequence continues at coordinate 3,311 of JAICXU010000534.1, forward strand.
ACGATGGGCGAAGCGTCGATCATCGCCGACCTCGATCACTCGTGGATCGGCGGCGGACCCACGGCGGTGCGCCGATCGCTGCTTCCGAAATACGGATCGACGCTCCTTCCCATCCACGTCGCGCGCGCCGTCGGCGCCGAAGGCATGATGCTCACGCTCCCCGGCGCGTGCTCGGCGGGCAACTACGCGATCGGCTTCGGCGCGGATTTGATCCGCTCGGGTCGCGCCGATGTCGTGATCTCCGGATCCGCCGAGATCATCCAAGAGCTTCAATTCTCGGGCTTCGTGCGTCTCGGTGCGGTCGCGGAGACGCGCTGCCAGCCGTTCGATCTGAATCGCCAAGGTCTCATCGTCGGCGAGGGCGCAGGGCTCCTCGTGCTCGAGTCCGAAGAGCATGCGCTCGCGCGCGGCGCGAACGCGCA
>JAICXU010000718.1 GCA_025934595.1 Polyangiaceae bacterium
CACACGACCTTGGTGACGACGGCAAGCACCGACATCCCGCCGACGCTCCCTTTCGCGTGCAAGAGCGCGCTGAGGGTGGCGTTCGCGTGCACGAAGAACTGCGCGACCGCGAACAAGTAGACGAGATGGCGCATCGACGCGGGCTGGCCGGTCAAGCGCATCATGATCGCGATCGCCGCAAAAATGAGCGCGGTGATGCCCACGCGCAGGATGAACGTGCCGCCGATGAAGTCGCTCGCGTGGGAAACGCGAACGGCCACTTGCTTTCGCACGTACACGTTCACGCCGAGGCCGAGGGCGACGAAGAACGTCGTCGTGAGCGCGTCGGCGAAGCTCAGCGATCCGAAACGCTCGGGCCCCAGGTAACGCGGGAGAAGCAGCCGCATCGCGATCGCGATGCCCCACGTGAAGAGAAGCGAAAGACCGAGCTTGGCGGCGTTGCGGGTCGCGAGGATCGTCTCGTCGGCCTCGACGTCGCTGGTGGTCATGGCGGCCCTCCAGGCGTACGCGCGCCGAAACGACGATCCATGAGATCACCGGCCACGATCCCCAAGAATTTCGGATCTCTCAGTAGATAGCGGCGCGACATTCGCGCCGGTTCCTGCGCCAAGCGATAGAGCCATTCGAGCCCGGACCGCGACATCCACTTCGGCGCGCGCCTCGCGGTGCCGGCGATGAAATCGAGCGTGGCGCCGACGCCGAACAAAACGGCAGGACGCAGCTCGTCCACCGACTCGTACATCCAAAGCTCCTGCTTCGGAGCCCCGAAACCCACGAGGACGAGATCCGGATCACATCGCCGGATTTCCTCGACGACGTGTCGCCGAGCCGCTTTCGGTTTCGTGAGATCGATCCGAGGTGCCGCGGTTCCGACGATACGCAGAGCAGGGTGCTTGCGACGGAGCGCCATCTCCGCCTTCTCTGCGACGCCCTCGCCGCCTCCGAGGAGGTAGGTTCGCCATCCCCTTGCCGCGGCGCGCTCCATCAGCGGCTCGACGAGATCGGAGCCCGACACTTTTTCCGGTAGGGGATCGCCGAGAAGGTGTGAGACCCACACGATGGGCATTCCATCGGCGAGACAAAGGTCGGCGGACGCATACGCACGTCGAAACGCTTCGTTTCCTTCGGCGAGAACCACGTGATCGACATTGGGAGTGAAGACCGTGCCCCCAGCGCCCCGGTCCACGAGGCCTTCGATGGCATCGAGCGCACCGTGCACATCGACGCGGTCGACGGGTAATCGTCCCACGCGGAGACGGTGGTCGTCGCGTGCCGAAACATCCATCATCGCGCCATCTCCAACCGTTGGGATTCAGGTGTGATGGTGACGATGGCTTCGCCTGGGTTCTTGAGAAGCACACTGCCGAGGAAGCGTTCTCGGCCGACTTGCGCGACCGTCTCTTCGAGGAGCGCGAGCGAGCTCGTTCCGAGCGAAGCGCACAGAAGCACGCAATCCGCGAAACGTGCGATGGGGATCGTCGCGAGATTTTCACTGATCGACCGCGCGGCGAAGACGATGCGGTCTCCCGCGACGACGACCTCACCCGCAAGACGCAAGATCGAGTCGACACGGTTCAATCCCACATCTCTCACATCGGCGAGCTGAATCGGATGTCCATGTTGGAGCCCGAGACCCGCGATGAGGCTCGCGACCTCGAAGGACGAGATCTCACCATCGGCCGCGACGACGGCCAACGTACGCCAAGGTCGCGTTTGGGTTCCGAGCCATAGTTTCTGCCAATCCGCGCGGCACCATGCGCTCGCGAGGAACGCCCCCGCGTTCAAGTTCGGGTTACGGGTCTCCGTTCGATTTTGAGTCGCATTCATCTGGGCTCCACTCCTCGCGTTTCGGGGCCAATCGTCAAAGCTTGGTGGGTGGTGCTCGCAACGTGAGCCCCAAAAAGAAAGTGCCCTGCAACAAGTCAGCCGAGCCAAAGTTCTGCTCCTGCCAGAGACCACGTAGCCCCGCATCGAAGCTCACGATTTTGCTGAGCGCATACGATCCGCCGATTTCGCCCGAGCCGAACCGGATCGCGTAGAGCTCCGACTGTGAGATGGACTCTGCCGCCGTGAGGTAGGCGTGCGTGGTAAACGGGTATTGCGTGCGGGTTGCCGCCACAGTGGCTTGCACCTGCTCATCCACGAACCCAAATACTCGATTGATGTAGGGGCCTAGGCGAAGGTCGAGGCGCACATCGTCGTGGCGGGACAGGCGATGCTCAACCGCACCTTCCGCGACGGGATGAGTCTCCGCAGTGTGAGGCGCATCTGCGCTGGAACGCACGCGTGCCTCACTCACACCCGCGGCGAGACGCGTCTCCGTGGTGCGCGACCATAGATGGCGCCATCCCTCGTCTGCCTCGGTCAGGAGGACCTCCTGGCCCGAGGAAAAGGTATCCTCGGTGGCCGCCAGCGTCGTCGGTAAGTAGTCGGTCCGCGTGAGTGTGCGCGTCACGATCGCTTGCGCAAACGGGCCATATTGCAGCGGAAGCGCGGTGCGTGCGTCGGTCGTGGCGCCGCCGCCGAGCTCGTAGCCTACCGATAGATCGGAGGCCCAACGTGGGGAGCTGAAACGAGATGTGACGGTGGTAATGGACGTCTCGACGTTCAGGACTTGTGCCGTCGGAACGACACTGACCGGCGGCAAGTTTCCATTGGCATTCGGCGTAGGACCGAGCGCGGCGTAGTTGACGCCGCCGTAACCCGCGATCTCATCGACCGACAGGGACACGTGCTTCCAAAGCCATTCGATCCGCCCCTCTCCTTGGTCGTACAAAACCGGATGGAGACC
>JAICXU010000823.1 GCA_025934595.1 Polyangiaceae bacterium
TGGAGATCGCGGCCGGCGCGCCGCCGTCGCTCGGCAAGTGCCACACCTCACCGAGAAACACGCCGCCATCGAGTGGCGGATTTCCGGATTCGACCCAATACACGTCGCCGTTCGTGACCGCGATCGCGGTCGGATTCGTCACCGTCGACGCCAGTGAAACGATCTCGCATTTTCCGTCTCGACACGACGTTCCCTGACACGAGTGATCACACCGCCCGCAATTTTCGGAATCGGCGTCCGTGTCCGCATCGCATGCGATGACGTCGGCATCGAGCGCATCGGCGCCGATCACGTCGGAGCTCGAGCCGCCGTCGCTCGAAGCGTCACTGGCGAGCTCACGATCTTGGAGATCGATGAGGAGCGCACACGACGTCACGCTCGCCGCGATGCACGCCGCTCCGAGTGCCCTCCGCATCTCGCGATCCATCTTACGTGCGAGCGGTCGCGGAACCCTAGCGCTTCATTTCGGAGCGCTCACACAACCATAAATGACTTGCACGTCATTGACGGTGCCGGCTTTGAGCTCGTCGCAGATGGCTCCGTAAAACGTGACGCTGTTGTCCGCGGAGCTGTAGTCCCAGCCATTCGCGTGTCCAGGATCGCGCGCGACGCCGGCGTCACCGTCGACGAATACGTAGAGCTTGCTCGGGTCGGGCGGGACCGAGCCGAGCGTGAGGACGCAGCCGAGCGTCTTCTTCGCGATGGCGTCGAGCGCGGCTTGCAGCTCGATGTCGTTCGCCGCGTTGTAAAAGAGGTTCGGAAACGATGCATCGGGAAGCGGCGTGCCGCCTTCGATCGCCATGTTGCTCAAGAACTGCGGATTGGCCGAGCCGCCGAATCCGATCGCGAACGTGGGTACGCCGCCGTCCGTATAAAGATCGTGCGCAGCTTGTAGCGCGCCCGCGGCGCCACCACCCAGCGTGCATCCGAACTGCTCGCCGTCGGTGACGAGCAAGATGAAATCGGAGCGCGTCTTGTCGGAGAGGCCGGGATCCATTCCCGCGCGTTCTTCGGCGCTGTCGATGTTGGTGACGCAGGGGCCGCTCGGATACGCGGAAGCATCGCTGAACGTGGCGGCATCGAGGATCGATTCGATCGTCGTTTCGTTTGCCGGACCGAGGGATACTTGTTCGGACGCCGCGTTCATCGGACACCGATTGGCGCCGCCCTGCCCGCGCAACGCGGGATCGGGAAACATGATGAGGCCGAATCGGATCTTGCCCTTGTAGGTCGTCATCAATTGATCGAGCGCGTGCACGGCGATCGTCCATTTGTCGATGCTGCCGCCGTCGCCCGGATTGATCTTGTCCGTCATCGAGCACGATCGATCGAGCGTGATGAGCAGGTTCGGCGGCACGACGTCGGCGGCGACCTTCGTCGATCCGCAACCGCCGCCGGGAATGCACGTGTTCGAGCCGCCATCGCCGTCGTCGCAGATTTCGCCGGCAGGACAATCCTTGTCGGCCGCGCACGTCCCGTTCGCGATGCACTTGTTCGCGACGCTGCAGAAATCGCCCGCGCCGCACGGTGGATTGCAAACTCCGCCGAGACCGCCGGAATCCCCGCCGAGGCTCGCATCGTTTCCGGCATCGACGCCATCGCCGAACGTGCTGTCGTCCGAGGATCCACATGCGTAGGCCGCGAATCCGAGCCCGAGGGTCGCCGCCGCGAAAGCCACGCGAAATGCACGCATCGAGAAGAGCCTTTCCGAGCTCCGCTTGGTCCAGACCGGACGCTCGTATCCAAAAAAGATCATGGCCGGCTCAAGGGTTTTCCGTCAATTCCGACCGGCCAGATCGCGCAAGAATTTCGCGCACGAGGCCCCTTGCGGCGCCCGAGCGTCATCAACTTTCACCAAGTAAAAACTAGGGGTTGTGCCGGAGCCGCAGCGTCCCCTATAAGTGCGCGCGGAATCCTCGCCGCGGGCTTTTGCCGCAGCGATCGGATTCGCAGCTGGACGCGCGCCAACTCCACCAGGAGCTCGCGCGCTCTCGTTCTCGCGAAAGACCTCCCGGATGCAACTGTTTCCTCGTGCGCTGAACAAGCTCGGCCTCGCAGTAGCCGTCGGGTCGAACGGCATCATCGTCGTCATCGTATTTCTCTTCTGGTACTACGGGTCGCCGAAGAATCTGCAGGTCGGCTACGCCCCGTTCCAGCCAGTTCCGTACAGCCATCGGCTGCACGCGGGCGAGCTCGGCATCGACTGCAGGTACTGCCACGCGAACATCGAGCGCTCCGCGCACGCGATGATCCCCGCCACGCAGACCTGCATGGGTTGCCACTCGATCGTGAAGACCGACTCGGCGCGGCTCGAGCCGGTGCGCGAGAGCTGGAAAACGGGCCAGCCCATCGAATGGGTGAAAGTCCACA
>JAICXU010000206.1 GCA_025934595.1 Polyangiaceae bacterium
CGGCGAATTTTTTCGCGACGTCGGGGTCGATCGGATCCCCCGCGCGGCCGCTCGCACGTAACGCGCTTCCTACGACGACGCCGTTCGAATTTTCGGCGATCGTTTTCAGATCCTCGAGGCGCGATCCACTCGCGACGTAGATGCGCGCGTTCGGCGCACCGGCGCGAGCTTTCGCCAGATCGGAAGGAGTGATCGGAGACCCGGTGCCAGTGCCGGTGACGAGAAGAGCGTCGGCGAGCGAACGCTCATGCAGCTCGGCGGCTTCTTCTTCGATAGGGCGAGCGGCGAGCGGCGCGGAATGCTTCACGTCGACGTCGGCCCAGATCTCCACGCCGTCGGCGCCGAGAGCTTTTCGGAGCCGCAGCGTCTCGGCGGCGCGCCCTTCGACGAGGCCTTGATCGGTGACGCGCGCCCCGCAAAGCACGTTCACACGCACGGCACGCGCATCGACGATGTGCGCGATCGCGATCGCCGACGCGACGTCATTGCGCAGCACGTTCACGCCGAGCGGCAGGTTCGGCAACGCTTCGCGGATCGCGAATGCGCATGCCGTCATCGCCGCGATCGTCACCGCGGGCACGGATCCCGCGAAAAAAGGCGCATCCCCGAAGTTTTCGATCATCGCGAGATCGAAGCCGGCCTCCTCGAGCGCGCGCGCATCGAGCACCGTGCGTTCGAGGATCTCGCTCATCGCGAGCGCGTTCCTCGGGCTCCCCGGCAGCGCGGGCAGATGAATCACGCCCGTGAGCGTCGCCGGCTTCAAGGTCGACCCGACGGCGCGGGTCTCTCGCCTGCGCCACCACCGAAGGATCCGACCGCGTTCGGTGCGGGCTCGAAATCGGGTTTGCCGAGCAGGCCGCGCACGTGGAATCCGTAGTAGCCGTCGGACCTCTTCGCCGCTTTCATTTGCGGTACGAAGAGCTCCACGTCGCCGCCTTTGCTCGAGCCGGGCGCGCCGAACAAATTCTTCGTCACGTCGGTCTTGCCGCGGTAGCCGTCGTTGATTTTGAACTTGAGCGCGACGTCGCAGATGCTGTCGGTCGCGATGTCGCGCATCAAGAGCTTGCCTTCGCCGGAGAGCTCCACGTCTTTGCCGCCCGCGGAAAATTTCGTGAGCTTCAAGACGCCGTCCTTCGCATCGGCCGCGATGCTGAGGCCGCCGATCGAGAGCCGCGGCAGTGCGAGCGCGCCTTTCAGCTTTGCTTTGCCGTCGCCCACCGCGAGATCGGTGCCTTCGAGCGCGACAGTGCCGGTTCCTTTCGTCGCTTTTCCGTCGGGCATGTCGATGACGATCGACCCTGAAAAATGGCCTTCGAGAGGCATGCCGATCATCTGCGTGAGAGGCTGGATCTGTCCGATGTCGACGCCATCGAGGTCGACCTCGACGTGGCGATCTTTGCCGAGCTCCTCGTATTCGCCGTCCACGTCGCCGCCGAAGCCTTTGAGCGAAAACGAAACGTCCTTGTGGCCGACGAGCAGCGGCAAGAGCGAGAGGTGCGCGCGCGCTTCGTCGATCGCGAGCGTGACCGGCGGCGACTTCGGGTCGGTCGAAGGGCGAACGAGTCGCACGCCCGTGGCCTTGATTCCCGTGAGCCACGACGACGACATCTCGTCGATCTGAAGCTCCTGCGGCGCGCCCGCGGCGCGTTGCTGCGCGTTGAACGTGAGCACGATGCGTTGCTTCAGCGTCTCGAACGGAAAGCAGAGCGTCGTGAAGAACAGCACGCAAAACAGGTAAAAAGCCGGATATCCGGCGTAGGACCCGACTTTTCGTGCGAGCTGGCGCGCCTCGTCGCGGGTCATTTCTTGTCCTGCGTCATTTATTTCCCTTCGGGCCACTCGATGCGGGCGCGGGCGTCTCGTTGCGATCGTACGCGGAGAGACCGAGCTCGACGTCGTAGGAGTCGGGCTCGCCCGTTCGCTTGCGAATCGAGAGCTGCGTGATCGCCATCGGCTGTCCGCTCTTCTCGATCGCTTCCATGAACTTCGAGAGCGGATAGAGACCGACCTTCTTTAAATGCACGACGGTGGACCTCTCGACGTATTTTTTGCCGATCGGCACGTCGGGATGGTCCGTCGAGTCGGTCACCTCGAGCTTTTGCGCGCGCGCGGTTTCTTGCAGAAAGCCGGCGAGGAGCGGCGCCTTCTTCGCATACCGCATCGCGACGAGGTCGTGTTTGTACTGTCGGTCCCGCACGGCGGCGCGCGCGCCTTGGACGGCGTCGACGGCGGCACGAAGATTGCTGATCTCGGCTCGTCGCGCGATGAGGTCCGCTTCGATCGCGATGGGCACACCCAAGAAGAGGAGCGCGCCGGCGGCGACGATCGCGATGCTCGCGCCGCGACGCTCGCGGAAATTGAGCTCGATGCGCGGAATTTTCGCCGCGATTTGCGAGAAGAAGCTCGTGAACGCGTTCGCCATCACTTCCCTCCGCTTTCGCTCGGCGCAGCCGACGAGCTCGCCGACGCGGACGTCTTCTTTTCTTTTTTGTCGTGCACGTCCTCGGGGCACTTCAAATCCATCTCGAGCACGTACTTCTGGCGGTCGGTACCGACCATCTGCGTCGTGCGCGTGATCTTCACGTCGGAGAAGCATCGCTCGTCCTTGAGCGAGCCCGCGATCGATTGCGCGTCGGGGATCGATCCCACGATGCCGTGCACGATCACATGCCCCTTTTGCACGTCGAGCTCTTCGATGTCGTGCACCATCGATTGCGGGATGTCTTCGGAGAGACGCACCATGACGTCGAACGCGTCGGCGTGCGGCATCGGATCTTCGTCGGGTGCGCCGGCTTTTTGCGCGAGGAGCTCGTTCGCGCGATCGGCGTCGGCGGTTTCTTCGCCGAGCACGTCTTTCGTGACGATGGCCAGCGCTTCGTGGAGCGTGTCGAGATCCTTCGCCGTTGCATAGAGACCGACGCACGACGAGAAGATGAAGCTCACGCCGATGACGGCGCCGAGGCCCGCCAAGATCGGAATTCGCTCACGAATCCAGCCGAATCCGCGCTCGTACGCGAGCGGGCCACGTCGCAAATTCAGACCGGGCGCGCGGCCCACGAGACCGAGGGCGAGACCGAGCGCTCGCGCAAAGGCGGGAAGCTCGAAGACGCGCTGCGGATCCGCGAGGTCGATCGCCGGTGCGGGCAAGAACGTGACCGGCAGCTCGAGCTCGCCCGCCAAAAAGCCGTCCGCGCCCCTCGAATGAAGAGCTCCGCCTCCGCACAAGTAAACGTTCGTCGGACGTGCGCCGCCGCCCGCGCGATGCGATGCGAGCGTGACGCGGATCTCACGCGCGAGCTTCGGCGCGGTCTCGGGCAAGCCTTCGGTGCCGAACGAGACCGTCCGTGCGAGGCGCACTTCGCCGTTTTCGAAAATGACGACGTCGCTCGCGTGCGCGCCGATGTCGACGACGACGACCGGGCCGGGCGCTCGCAACGCTTCCGTGTATTCTGCAAGGTTCGAGAGCGGCAATGCGCCGACCTCGACGCGCTCGGGCTCGGTTCCGACCGCCATTTTCACGAGATCGATGCGCGCTTTGACGTCGGCGATTTTGGCGACCGCGGCGAGGACCTCGATCATTTGCGTGCCGGCCGCTTCGCCCCCGTCGGCCGGCTTCGCGTCTTTCTTCGAGCTCGGCTGCACGTGGAAATCGAACACCGAGTCGTCCATCTCGAACGGCACCGCCGCCTCGAGCTCGAACGGCAAGACGTCGGCGAGCTGCCTTTCCGCGCTCGCCGGCAGCTCCAACGTGCGAAGCGCGGCCCGCTCGCCTTCGATCGCGACCGCGATCGCGTCGGGCACGTCCGGCTTTTGCGGTGTGACCTGTCCCGCGAGGCCCGGCTGCGTGCTCACCGCAACTTCGATGGCGGCACGCACCGCCGCGAACACATCGCCGTTCGTGCGTGCGAGCTCGACGGCAGCGAGCCCGGTGACCACGGTCTTTCGATACGACGTCTGCACGACGGCCGCTTTGACCGCGTACTTACCGATGTCGATTCCCAAGAGCGTGGTGGGCATGAGTCCTCGAAGCGCGAACCTGCGCGTCTAACCTAGTCGATCCGAAAGTAGACGATATTTCCCGATGGATTCGTTTGATTCAAGAGCGCATTCGGATCGTTCGGGTTCACCCCTCCGACACCGGCCGAGCCCGTAGGCGCGGGAGCCGGCGGCGGCGTCGCGGAAGCGGATCCCGATGCGCCGACGTTCGCCGGAATCTGCCCGGTGAGCGGCGCGGCCTGTCGCATGTCGACGACGGCTTGCACTTTGACGCGCGTGTCTCGCTTCCCGCCCTTCTTCTCGCCGATCGCGTAGATCGAAAACATTTTGCTCTCGATCGTGATGCTCTTGGCGAACTCGCTCTGGGACAAGAATTTGACGGGTTTCATTCCCACCGCCGCGAAGAGGGGACCGATCTGGCCTTTGCCCTCCATCGCGTCGATGAAATCCTGCGTGCTGCCGAAGATCGGCGCGCCCATCGTGAAGCCACGCGCCATGATGACGGCCGATAGGAACGTGCCCGCTTGCAAGGGATCGACGCAAATGTCGGCGGTGGGCGCGCCGCCACAAATCACGGCGAGAAGCGTCTGCGCGGCGGCGGTGTTCACGTTGACCGCGCCCTGTCCCCACACCGTCATCACGCGCTTCTCGGGCTTCTCCGGCTCCGGATCGACGAGCGTGGCCCAGAAATCGTCGGTGATGCCGCGCACCATGTGGAGCTCTTCGAGCGAATCGTACGGCGCGTTCTTGCGGCGATAGGGCTTCGGCAGGAGCTGATAGAACGCGTCCTCGACGCCCGTCGATCCTTGCGCCGTTTGCTGCAGATTGCAGGAGAAGAGCTGCTCGTCGACGTCGGACCAATCGATGATCGCCGCGCAGATCGTGAGCCGATCGTTCACGTTGCCGCGCGAGTCCGGCGTCTCGAAGAGCGGATTCAGCTCGAGCCGCGACATGGCTCCCATGAGCTCCTGCGCGAGACGAATGTGCGCGATGTCGTTCGATGCGCCGAGGTTCAAATCGATCTTCGAATCTTCGTCGACGATGTCGAGATCGAAGTGCTCACCTTCGGGCAAGCCGAGGTTCTTTCCGTTGTTGAGATCGAGGCCGAGCCCGCCCGCGAAATCTTGCGACGCTTCTTTGTCGTTGAAGGGACCGAGCAGGCGATCGGAAAATTCCCACACCGGGATCTGTGGTGGCTTCTTGCCGAGGAACGCAAAGAGCGGCGTGATGGCGGCGCGAATGGAGGGCTCGCTCGCGAGGAGCAGCCGACCCAAGTTGATCGCGCTTCGCGCCGTGTACTCGGCTTGCACGCTGTCGCGATCGGCGACGGCGGCGGCGAGCTCGGTGCTCGTCTCGTCCTGGAAATCCGCCAGCATCACGGTGAGCACCGCGATCGCGCCGAGCACCATGATCAGCGCGATTCCGCGCTGTTTCGCGCGGGTTTTGCGCCTCTTGCGCCGCAGCGCGAAGCGAAGCTCGCCAGCGAGCAGGCTTGCTCGCGTCGGGGGTAGGCCGCTCGTCATCGCGGAATTCCGAACGACAAGGGTTGCTGGATGGGGACTTGGAATTTCGTCTGCAGTGTCTTCTCGACGCCCGGCGGACAATGCCCGAGCACGAGCGTGATCTCGATCTCGTACGGAAGTCGATTCGGCTGTCCGCTCGCGGCTTGCATCGAGTCCCACGAGTCGGTCCACTGCCACGTGAGCGGATCGAAGAAGCGCAGGTTGAAGCTCTCGACGTCCTCGACCATCACGTTCGTCTGACCGCCGCGTCGGGCGTCGAGATCGATCGGCGATTGCTCGCGGCGCACGAGATCCATTTTGTCGGGGTCGTCGGGGTTCGGGACGACGAAGTAGCCGATCTCGGCTTGGTCGGACTCGGGCGAGTCTTGCCGGATGCGACGATGCGCGAACGACGTGAAGTCGACGCGATCGTAGGGCGTGCTGTTCACCGAAGTGAAGATCGTCTGTCGCACGATGAGCGCCGGGTTCGTCGGCGTGTGCAGGGAGAGATATGCGCTCGAGAGCTCACGCGTCATGCGGAGGATCGCCGCGCGTCCCGTGCGAGCGCGCTCCGCTTTCGCCTCTTCGCCCTTCTTGCCACGGCTCATCGAGTCGAACGCTCCGTAAATGAGGAGCGAGATCATCGCGAGAATGGCGACCGACACCAAGATCTCGAGGAGTGTAAAACCCCTATTTTCACGCCGGATCATGCGTCTCATGGTCCGACCTTCAGCGGCGAAGCGATGGGCGACGTGTTCGTCTTCGCGCCGGCTCCGGTCGATACGCCGGGGATGCCGACGCCACCGTCGCCGATCGTGGGAACGCC
>JAICXU010000139.1 GCA_025934595.1 Polyangiaceae bacterium
CCATGCGTCCGGCGCGCGCGTCGCCTGCGTGGAGCATCTCTTCGCCGCGCTCGCTGCGCATGGCGCGCGCGAAGGAGTCGCGATCTTCGTCGAGGGCTCGGAGGCGCCGATCCTCGACGGTGCGTCGTCCGCGTGGTGCGCTTTTCTCGACGATCTCGACGTGAGCGGCACGGAGGCTTCGCTCGTGATCGCGCGCGACGCGGCGATCGAGGTCGGTGAATCGACGTATCGATTCGCGCCCTCTGCCGATACGAGCCTCGCCGTCGAGATCGATCTGATCGATGCCGGGTCTTTCGCGGCGTCCTTGCCACGGACGGCAGAATGGAACGGCACGCGCGCCGATTTCGACGGAAAAATAGCCGCCGCGCGCACGTTCGTGCTCGCGCGCGATCTCGCGCATTTCGGCGAAAGATCCGAAGCGCACGCTCCGCCCGAGAGCTTCGTCGTGATCGACGAAAGGGGCGCGAAGGCCGCGGGTCGCGCGTTCGATCCGCACGAGCCCGCGCGTCACAAGCTCCTCGACTTCCTCGGCGATCTCTTCGCGCACGGCGGTCCGCCGGTCGGACGCATCGAAGCGATTCGGCCCGGTCATGCGCGGAGTCACGAGGCGGTGCGTCGCGCATTCGAACGCGGCATTCTCGTGCGCCGCTGAGATTTTTTGCAATTGCGCGCGCATCGGGCGAGCATCGGCGCCATGCGCTCTTTGCTCGTCGTCGCTGCTCTCGGTTGTGCTGTCGTCGCGTGCGGTGGATCGACTCCGCCGGCTGCTCACGCCTCGTCGTCCGATGCGGGAGCATCGCCATCCGACATGGGCACGGGAATGCCGGCGGCGTCCGGCTCCGGAGATGCGGGCGCGACTACCGGAACGACGAGCGCGACGCCGACCGCGGCCTCGTCCGATGCCAGCGCCGCGCCTGCGCCCGAGGCGCATCCCTTCGCGAAAGATGCGGCCGCGGCCGAGTCGATGATCGACGACGCGATCGACTCACGTCACAACGCGATGGACAAGTGCGCGGTCGACGCGCGAAAGCGCTGGAAAGACCCGCACGCGAAGATCACGTTCCTCATCGGTATCGATCAGGAAGGCAACGTCATCGGAATCAAGCGCCCGTCGAAGAAGGACAAGAACGACGAGGAGCTCCTCACGTGCGTGCGAGCGGCGCTGAAAGACGCAGCATTTCCGAAGAGCCACGCCGGCGTCATCACGATCAAGAAGACCTACGAAGAAACGCTTTCGACGACGTCGACGAATCCGAACATCACGCCGAACTAGCGCGAGGGGACGCGCGAGAAGATCGAAGCCTTCACGGCGCGCGATGGTACCTTCACGGTCCGTCGTGCGTATGCGTTTTTGGGCTCGATTTTCGATCGCCGACCTCCTCCGACGAGGACGCGCGCAAGCCTGCGCGCTAGCCGCGGTCCTTGCGTCGGCGAACGCAGGCTGCGTGCACGGTCAGCTCGAAGATCCGCAGTCGCTCCCCGAAGCGCCGCGGCCCACGATGATGCCCGAGCTCACGCATCCGGATGGCGAAGCGACGCTCGAGCAATCGACCGGAGTCGTGAAGCCGCGAGGCGCGGGAGAGATGGGTCATCTCGGCGAGAACGTGACGCGCATCGCCGCCGAGCAGCCGGTGTACTCGCGTTTGATTTTCGTCGGCGGCGCGTACGAAGCCGCGTATGGCGCGCCGACGTCGACGCAGCCCGAGAAGATCGTCGGCGGAAATCTCGAAACGTACGTGCGCGCGGTGTGGGCGACGCGTACGGGTCTCGCGTTCGGTGGCGGCCTCGGCTTCATGTTGCCGACGGCGCGATTCGATCGCAATGGACCGATCCGCCAAACCGCAGACGCCGCGATCGCGCTGAGGCCGTGGGACTACGCATTCTTCGAGCAGAATATTTTCGCGACGCGCCCGTTCGTCGACATTCGGTATCTCGTCGGCCCCGTCACGCTGCAAATTCGCGAGATGGCCGACGGCACGGTCGATCTCGATTCAGGCAGCTTCGATCTCGACATCGTCAGCACGTTCTATGCGGCGTATCGACCGACTCGCGATCTCGCGCTCGGCTTCGAAGCCGGTGAGCTCTACCGCGTGACGACGCCCGACGGTCCCGTCGTACCCGACGACGAGCGCGCCGACTTCACGCTCGGCCCCGTCATTCGCCTCATTTTTCCGAGGCTTCAGCCCGCGTTCTCGTTCATGACGAACGTAGGTGATCCGTATTACATCGGCGCGTCGCGCGCGTGGTCCGCGAAGACGACGCTCACCGGATTGTGGTGATCGCGCACGGAGATTCGGAGAAGGTGCGCTAGAAACAGGGCATGCGCGCGATCGTGATCCGAGAGCCCGGCGGCCCCGACGTCCTCGAGCTCCGCGACGTGCCGATGCCCGAGCCCGCGAAAGGCGAGGTGCGAGTCCGCGTGCGCGCAACCGCGGTGAATCGCGCCGATCTCTTGCAGCGCATGGGCGCCTATCCCGCGCCGCCCGGATCTCCGAGAGACATTCCGGGCCTGGAGCTCGCGGGAGAGATCGACGCGCTCGGCGAAGGCGTGGAAGATCTCGATGGGAAAAAATGGGCGCGCGGCGATCGCGTGCTCGGTCTCGTCGGCGGCGGCGCGTACGCGGAATATCTCGTGGTCCACGCGCGCACGCTCGCGCGCATGCCGGACGGCTTGTCGTTCACAGATGCCGCAGCGCTGCCCGAAGCTTTCACCACGGCGTACGACGCGATGGTCACGCAAGCGGGTCTCGCATCCGGCGACACCGTCTTGATTCACGCCGTCGGCAGCGGCGTCGGTACCGCCGGTTTGCAGATCGCGAAAGCGCTCGGCGCGCGTGTCATCGGCACGGCGCGCAGCGAGCACAAGCTCGGTCGCGCGCGCGATCTCGGGCTCGACGAAGCCATCGTCGCGGAGAACGCAAAATTCGCCGACGCGGTGATGGCGAAGACGAACGGGCAGGGCGTCGACGTCGTGCTCGAGCTCGTCGGCGGCGCGTACGTCGCCGAAGACATCGCGTGCGCGGCGAAGAGAGCGCGCATCGTGCTCGTCGGTCTCGTCGGCGGCGCATCGGCCGATTTGAATTTCGCGGCGATGCTCCAAAAACGAATCGTCCTTCGGGGCACGCAGCTTCGAAATCGTCCGCTCGAAGAGAAGATCGAAGCGGGACGCACGTTCGCTCGGCGTGTGATGCCTCTCGTGGCGAGCGGGAAATTGCGGGCGATCGTCGATCGCACGTTGCCGCTCGAGCGCGCCGGCGAAGCACACGAGGTCACGCAGAAGAACGAAACGTTCGGCAAGGTCGTGCTCGTGATCGACGGGGCATCGGGCAAAAGGGCGTCCGGCGATTGAACGCGCGCGCGTCGCTCGTCCTCGCGCTCGGATCTTTTCTCGCCACGTTCGCCGTTCCTTGCTCCGCACGGGCGGATGAGCCGGTCGACTCGTACGTGCAGCTCGCCGAGCTCGGCGATCTCGCGAAGCGGCCCGAGTGGCTTCGTCTGCTCCACTATCACGGTGGCGCGCTCGCAAGTGAAAGCGGCGTGGACGACTCGGCGTTCTTCTTGTCGAAACGAGGACGCGTCGATCCCGAAGCCGAGCTCGAGGCCACGTTGCGAGCGTTCTTCGAGCCGCAAAATCCGCGCGACCCCGACGCGCACGCGCTTTGTCGATTTCCCGCGCGATTCGTTTTCTTGCGAGCCTCGCTCGGAATCGTTCCGCCTGCCGCGCGGTGTCCTGCGCTCTCGAGGTTCACGACGCGGCTACATGCTCGCTCCGTCACGTTCGTCTACACGACGAACTTTCTCGCGAACCCCGCCTCGATGTTCGGTCACACGTTCGTGCGCTTCGGCAAATCACCGCGCGCGCCGGCGAGCCTCGACGACACGACGCTCGAATTTACCGCCGACGTCGATACGAAAAATCCGGTCCTCTATGTCGTGAAGGGCGTCGCGGGGCTTTTTCGTGGCGTCTATCGCTACCAGCGTTTCGCCGACAAAATGCGCGAGTACACGACGTCCGAAGATCGCGAGATGTGGGACTACGACCTCGCGCTCACGGACGCCGAGATCGAAATGCTCGTCGACCATCTCTGGGAGCTCAAATCCGCGAACGTCGTCTACTACTACTTCACCGGCAACTGCGCGTTTCGTTTGCTCGAGATCGTGGAGGCCGCGGCGCCGAGGCTCGACCTCGTGTCGCATTTGAAGTCGATCGTCTTTCCAGTCGATGCCGTCGCGACGCTGATGACGTCGCCGGGTCTCGTGCGCGAGACGCGGTATTTGCCGTCGGGTCGAAAGCGATTGAAAGAAGAGTACGAGGCGCTGCCGATCCCGGCCGACAAAGCGCCGCATCTCGCGCACGGACCGATGCGGTTCGATCTCGGACAAGGCGCAGGCACGCAATTCGGAGAGACGTTCTCCAGCGTCGGTTTTCGCATCGCCTTGCACGACATGGACGATCCGCCGAATGGCGAGCCCGAGCTCGCGACGGTGCAGTTCATGGACACGCGCGTGCGCTACAGCGAAACGCACCGGTCGTTCACGCTCGATGAGCTCACGTTCGCCGAGATCATGACGCTGCACCCGTTCGGACGCTTCGAGCGTTTGCCATCGTTCCGCATTCGCGGCTTCGCCGAGCGCGTGCACGACACGGGTTGCGTGACGCGAGACTGCTTCGCGCACGGCGCCGATTTCGCCGCGGGCCTCACGCTCGCCACGAAAAATGAGCACTTTGCGATCTTCGCCATGGCCGACGGCTTCTTTTTATTTTCGCCCGACTTCGACGGCATCGGCGGATCGTTCGTGCGTGCCGGCGTGGGACCTTACGCGGGCGTTCGCGCGCGCATCACGTCGCGGCTCCTCGCGCTCGGCTCGATCACGATTTCGTACTTGCCCGCGCAGCACCTGACGTCGACGTTCGATGCGCGCGCGAGCTTGCGCGCGGGCCTCGCGAAGAACGTTGCGCTCGGATTCGAGGGTCGCGCCGATCCGCTCGGCGTCGATGGTCGCATCGCGAGCTATTTTTATTTTTAGTGACTGCGGGCGTGCGCGAGGCACAATTCGCGCGGTTTTCCGCCGCATTTTTCGCACGAGCACACGCGAATGTCGGCGCCGTCTTCCTCCCGTTTGCCGCAGATCGCGCAGACGCGACCGCCGGTCACGATGGCAGGCGGCGGGCGGCTCGAGCTTCGCTGGCGTCGAACGGCCTGTTTCACCTCGAGCTTGCGCGCGCGAAAGAGGCCCACGAGATCGCCGGTGAAGAACAAAAGATAATTTCCGGTCGCCGCGATGATCGCGCCGCGTGCGATCCACGAGCCGCTGATTGCCTCGAAAGCGAGGTACGCGGCGAGGAGCAAGCCGAGCCACTTCACTTTCACCGGCAGGATCAGAAAAATGTAGAGCTCGTAATCGGGGAAGAGCGTCGCAAACGCCAATCCGAGCGATGCATTCAGCCAGAAGTTTCCGACCGCGCCGCCCGTGAGCCACGCCGCGACCGTCGTGCCGATCATCCCGACGAGGTAATAGAGGTTGAACTTGAACGGGCCCCACTCGTTCTCGAGGTTCGAGCCCACGAGCCACAGCAGATAGAGATCGAAGAGAAGCCAGATGACCGAGTCCGAAGTCGGCAAGAACAAGTAGGTGACGAGCCGCCAGACTTGCCCTGAGCGAACGCGCGCGAGATCGAGCGTGAGGAGGTCGTTGAACTCGGGGCGAATCGAGCCGAGCACGAACACGACCGCCATGCCGCCCACGATGAGCGTGGCGAGGTGCGGGATGGCGAGACCTCCCAAGCGTCGTTCGAGCCGAGCGAGCAGCTTTTCCAAAACGGATGATCTATAGCGCGCAAACCTGCCGCGCGTCTTGCGTTGCCGCGCGAGCGGTCGACGTGGTCGTCGCGTCTCGAATCAGTTGAACGGCGCGCCGCACTGGAGCCACGTCTCGAGGTCGGAGATCTCTGCGGGCTGCGCGCTAGCGGAGCTCACGCCTGCGCCGGTGGTGGGCATCTGCGGCTGACATCCGCCTTTCAAGTTGCAATCGATGGCCGAGCCCGAAGGATCGGTCGTGCATGCGTTGATGTACGGCATGCCTTGAAGGCTGTTGAATTGCGTGAGCGCGTTGTAGGTGGCGCGCGCGTTCGTGCCGTCGATCGTCGGCGCATTCACGCCTACGCCGGACGAGCCGGAGGGGCCGTGGCAACTGGAGCTCGCGCATTTCCAGGTGCCGGTCGTACCGTTCATGTACTTCGCGAAGATCGTTTGCTGGAAGCTCACGGTGCACGAGCCGCCTTCTGCGGTCGATGCGCCCGCTTCATCGCAAGGCGCGGGCGATCCCACGGGGGCAGTGCCGACGCTGCCCGTGGGGTCTTGGACTTTGCGTCCGGACAAACCCTCGGGACCGCCGTACTTCGTTTCGTCCTCGCTTCCGCACGCGAGCGCGAGAGGAATGAGCGTCGCAAGAAAAAGAGCTGCTGCTGCCAGCCGTGAGCTCATGATTCCCATTGTGAATTCATTGTCGGCCCTCGCGCAAAGAGAAAACGCCGAAAATCTGCGCTCGAAATGGCAAAAAAGTCGCGCCAAAAACCGGGAGGGTGGCGGAACGATGATCCACCAGCGCGCGCGGATCGCGCAGCTCTTGCCGTGCACGCG
Source organism: Polyangiaceae bacterium (assembly GCA_025934595.1). Taxonomy (GTDB): domain Bacteria; phylum Myxococcota_A; class Polyangia; order Polyangiales; family Polyangiaceae; genus JAICXU01. The sequence goes on from JAICXU010000139.1 coordinate 6,642, forward strand.
CGAGCGACTGCGTGTAGAATCGTGATCATGCGATTCTTCGCGCTCGCGGCCGTCGCCCTCGCGCTCGCATCGACGGGCTGCTCTCACGTCGCGCCGTATCAACGCGGGACGCTCGCGCATCCGACGATGACGACCGAAGACGTGGCGACGGGGCTCGACGAGCACGTGCGCGCCGTCTCCGAAGGCGCCGAAGGCGGCGGCCTCGGCGGTGGTGGCGGCGGTTGCGGCTGTAACTGACGGGCGGCCCGCGCCGGCCGGATAGCGCGCAAACCCGACGCGCGTCTAAAAGCCGCTCAACTTTCCACGCGTCCTGTTAGCTTACGGGCGTGGCTCGCACGCCTGCGCTCCCGCGACTGGCCGCACTTTTGGTCGCGTCGATTGTCACGCTGTTCGCGCCGGTAGCCTTCGCTGCCGGTTACGACGACAACGCGGCGTCGTCGGCAGTGCAAGCGGCGATGAACGAAGAGTACGCGCAAGCGAATTACGCCGAGGCGAATCGCAGGCTCCAAGACGTGCTCGAAAAGTGCGCGAAAAAAGGCGCGAAGTGCTCGTCTGCTACCCGCGCCGCGGCGTACGTGGGCATGGGCATGATCTCGTCGCAGCTCGGCAAGGTCGACGAAGCGAAGGCGAACTTCACGAAGGCGCTGCAAGAAGATCCGAACGCGAAGCTGCCGCCGTCCGGCACGAGCCCGAACATTCGCGCGCAGTTCTCG
>JAICXU010001035.1 GCA_025934595.1 Polyangiaceae bacterium
GAGCGCCGATGCGACGCCGGTGACGAACGCGACGCCGTCCGAAAGCTTGTCGCCGTAGCCCGGATGCTCGGTCTTGTAGCCGATGCCCTTCACGTACGAAACGGCGGGGAGGCCGGATCCGCTCGAAAGCGCGGTCGTGAAATCGGCGAGGTCTCGCATCGTCGATGCGTTGTCGACGGTCGAGGCGTAGAAATCGAACGGCACGTCGCCGGGATCGAACGTGCACGGATAGTACGAGCTCGGCGTCGGGCACCCGGGCTGCGAATCCTCGCATTTTCCAGCGGCATGCGCGTCGCTCGCGGCTTTGTAGCCTTCGGCGAAGAACGCCCAATCGACGCCGGCCGACGTGAGCAAATCGCCGATGGTTTGATCCGGATATTGCGCGGGCGTGCCGCCGATCTGGCAATCGCTGCCGACGGCGCCTTGCGGATTCGAGTCGTTGTCTTTGAACACGAAATTCGCGCGCGCGAGGTACATGTCGTTCGAGGAGCTCTGGCCGGAGAGCGACTGGAAGTAACGATCCGCGAGCGCGTTTTGAGCCGCGAGATCCCAAAACGGTTTGATGATCGCGCTATCTGCGATGGCGACGTTCTTGGGATCGCCGCAGCCCGCGGCGTTCGTGTACTTGTCCATTGCGCCGCCGTTCATCTCGGCGTTCTCGCAGGCTTGCAGGTGGCTCGGGTCGTAGCTGCCCATCATCGCGTCGTCGATCGTGACGGGCGAGGCGCCGCTCGGATCGGTGGCAGGGACCGCTTCGCAGCACGCAGGGCCGTCGTTGCATGTCGGATTCGAGCCCGCCGCGGCGGTGCAGTACTTTCCGAAGTGATCGTCGAACGTGTGGTTTTCCTGCACCACGATGACGATGTGCTGGATGTTCGACGCGACGCCCGTTCCGGCGTCGCCTCCGCCCGAATCACCACCGCCGGCATCGCCTTGCGGCGTCGTGCCGCCCGAGCTCGAGCTGCATGCGGCGAAGGGGATGGGAAGCGCGAAGAGAAGCGAGGCGAGAAAAGCTCTTTTCATCACCCTAGCGTTGCACAACCGCAGAGCCTGTGAAGAGAGATTCGCGCGGGCTAAATACGAACGTCTTTCCAAGCGCCTTGGTGGAACTTCCAACTCATGGCGATGGCGGCGAGGCTTGCGTAAATGCACGTGGCCGTCCAAATCCCGACGAGCCCCATGTGCATTTCGATCGAGAAAAGACGGGCAAACGGCACGAGGCAGCCGAAGATGAGCACGAACTGCGCGAGCGCCACGAACTTCGGAACGCCCGCGCCGAAGAGCGCCTCGCTCAAGATCATCGCGATGGCGATGACGGGCGTGATGGCGCCGACCATGCGCATCGGGACGATCGCGGCGTGCTGCACATGCGCGGATTGATGGCTGATGAAGTGAACGAGGGCGTGCGTGAAGACGACGCCTTCGAAGAGACCGACGACGCTGAAGATGACGACGCCGAGCCGCACGCTTGCCCATCCGAATTTCGCCGCGTCCTCGGGACGGCGTGCGCCGAGCGATTGGGAGACGAGGGTGGCGGTCGCCGTTCCGAACGCGATGCATGCCGTGAACGTGAGGTTCAAGATCGCGACGATGTCCGTCGTCGCTGCGCCGTTGACGGCCTCGGCGGCGTCGCGACCTTCGTCGAGCTTGCCGACGATCGATGCGAAGAGCGCGAAGCCCGCCATCATGACGATGGTCGCGAGCGCGGCCGGGATCGACAGCTTCAGGATGCTCCACGTGAGCTTCGTCGAGAGATGTTTTCGCTGGAACGCCTCGTAATGCGGCGA
>JAICXU010000280.1 GCA_025934595.1 Polyangiaceae bacterium
CTGTAAAGAACCGCCAAGGCGCCGAGAACGCCGAGTAGGAGATCTGGATTTTTGATCCTTGCCGACCTTTGCGGCTTGGCGGTTTCCTTCAGGAGCTAGGGTCTTCTATCGCGGGCACCACGCGATCGTGCTGCGCGGCGTGACGGTGTCTTGCGCAACGCCGGCTTGTGAGCACGGTTCATCTTGCGACCAATTCACCCAGTCGCTCGATTGATTCTGGCTCGCGGCGTAGTCCGCCCATCGTTTGTAACCGTCGCCGCTCGAGGCCTCGGCCTCGAACACCGTTGGCTGCTTGCACACGCCGTCGGTCTGCGCCTGGTCTTGCTCGCTCTGTGCGTATTGAAGAATGAGCGCGCCCATCGCGTCGGTGGTGCTGTCCCAGCAGCACGTCTTCGATTTCGTGTAGTCGAGCTCGCTGAAGACTTGATCTTCGAGCGTGCGGTATTGCTTGTCGACGTCGGCTTGGCTCGTCGAAAACGACGACTGCTCGACTGCGTAGAGCGACTGAAACGCGTTCTCGCGCTCGGTGCGCGCGCTGCAGCTCGAAGGATGCGAGTGGAGCTTCGTGCGAGCGTCGTTGATGGCCGCGATCGCTGCATCACGCTGCGATTCCGGCGAGCCGTTGCTCATGAGCGTCTGGAATTTCAGCGGGCGCGCTTCGATGCTCGAATAGTCGCCGGCCGCGATGTACGCGTCGGTGTCGTCCGCGCCGCGCTCGTTCGTCCAGTGACCTCCGCGATTCACGGCGGTGCGCCATCGATGAAGGCCGCCGCCGAGATGCGAGTACGGAACGTTGTCGCCGGACATCGAAGGGCCGCCCGTGTAGTCGCCGGTGAAGGTGTAGACGAGATCGTCGTTGCCTTCCCAGAGCGGCTGGCGACGCGGCATCGATCCGCTCGCGGCCGAAATCGCGAGGTGGCCGGGCGTCGTCGCGACGGCCATGATCGGAATCGTGTGGCCGATGCCCTCTTTCTGCCAACGCTCGAGCATCACGTCGCCGACCTCGATCGACTCGGCTTTCACTTGGATCAAGTTCGAGCTGTCGGCGAGATTGATGCTGCCGAAGTAGTCGAGCAGGTTTCGCATGAAGTAGGCGGCGCGCTTGTTCAAGAAGAGCTGATCGAAGTACGCGCCGGCGCCGTTTGTCGCATCGTCGGAGCCGATGAACGCGTTGTTGTCGCCGCTGCCGCCCGCGAGGTGGATCTTGTCGAGATTCGAATCCGTGGGCCACGCATCGCCGGATTTCCAGCTCGATTCGTAGTCCTTGTACTGCGTCTTGTATTTCGGAAAGCCCGCGACGCCGGCGCCGCTCGACGAGACGAAACCGAAGCTGCCTGCGTAGAGCGTGCGCTTGTTCGTCGCGTCCCAGCCCGTCAGATAAAACGGCAAGTGGTACCAGGACGAGAACGTCACGCGCAGCATCATGCCGAACTCGGCGCACTCGAGCGTGGGCCCGGGGAGCGTGCGGTCGCCGAACGGCGTCGGGATCTGCACCGTCTTGCCGCCGTAGCCGTCGGCGTTGTCGATCTGTTTGAAGCTCGCGATCCACGCCGAGAATTTCTGCGACCAATCGAGACCGCTGTTCGCTTCCCATGCGACGCCCGCCGCCTTCGCAGCGGCGCTCGACTTGTCGCTCCACGCATTCGTCGCCGCCCACACTTCGGTGGCGGAGCCGGGCGTCGCGATCGGACCTGCGGCGCTCGTGCCCGTGAGTTGATCGGGAAGCTGCTCGAGCTTGCCATCGACGCCGGGGCCGTCCGCATCGTCGGAGCCCGCGGCGCCGGAGCATCCCGAGAGAATGCCTCCGGTGAGAACAAGACCGCTGACACCAGCGAACATCAGGAACGTGCGAAGCTTCATCGAGCGAGATTCCTTTCGAGACGCGATATCGGGGGATCGGAGAGAAACGTTGCGCGCCGCGGGATGTGCCCCGATGGCGGAGGTTGTCGCACATGAATGCACATTGAGGACCATCTCCTGCGGGACACATTTGCATCGTAAAATTCCGCGGATCGCCTCGCGATGCATCGCGAGCCATCGGATCGACTGGATCGGTGGCGCACCACTGTGTTCGATCCAGCGCGCGACCAAAACCCTAGAAAATAAGCCGGACGCGCAAACAACGGGGTCTGGCGTCGCACTCGGTGCTTGACAGGAGGAGCATCGTCCGCCAGTAGGCGGAGGTATGGAAATGAGGGCTGCGCCGTGGGTCTTCCTGTCGCTTGCTGGAGCCGTCGGCGGCTGTACCGTCGGCTGTAGCCATTCCCCGGACGAGCACGGCGCGTCGTCCTCCGCCACCCTCTCCGCGGCCACGCCTTCTCTCCTCAAGTGGGGATCCGAAGACGGCGCGATCGGCCTTCGTCCGAACGCTTCGGATCATCTCGCGCAAGGCGCATCTGCGATCGCGCTCGCGCCGAACGGCGAGGTCGACGTTCTCGACGGCGTGAATGCACGCGTGCTCGTCATCGGCAAAGACGGCGCGACGCGCACTGCGATTTCGAATCTGCCGGCCGACGCGGACGACATCGCGGTGGCTCCCGACGGCGCGATCGCCGTGTATGGCGCGCTCACGCAGAAGATAACCATTTTCGATCACGGCCAGCGCGCGCAAGAGATCGCGATCCCGCGCGTCTTTCACGATGTCGATCGCATTTCGATCGGACCGTCGCGCCGCGTCGGCTTTCGCACGGGCCTCGGCGAGACGCTCACCCTCGGCAGCCCCAGCTTTCCGCTTCCTCTCGACGTCACGCTCGCATCGAAACGCGAAGGCGCGGCGATCTTGCGAGACGGCACCGGAGTGCGCGGCGAAGTCACGCGCGACCAAGATGGCCATCCTCACGCCGCGCTCGTGCGCGTCGCGAGAGGCGGCGGCGAACGCGCGGAGGTCGTCGGAAGCTACGCGCTCGACGCGGACGCGCTCCACGTCGTCGGCGCGGTCGGAAGCGTCGCGTGCGCGCGACTCGAGCACGTGTCCGATTCGAGCGGCGCGATTTTAGTGAAACGCGAAGCGGTGTGCGTCGACATGGATTCCAATCGCGAAATGTTGCGCGTCGATCTCGGCGTGCCCGGCATGTATACGCCGCGCGGTGAGCTCGCCGTCGGCGGAGCGCCCGCGGTGCTCGCGTTCGCACATCCGGAAGACGATGGCTTGCGAATCACGACCTACGCGATCGGCGGAGGCGTGAAATGAAATCGAGCCGAATTCTCGGGCTTTTCGCGGCCCCTGCCATCGTCTCGATCGCGGCGAGCGCCGGCGCCATCACGCGCGAAGAGGTGCTCGTGCGCGCGCGGAGCTACGCCGAGCATCCGTGGTCGGCGGCGAGCGCGAATCTCACGGCATCGTGCAGCGCCACGTACAAGAGCGTGTACATCCCCGGCGATTTCGTCGGCGTCGCCTACAACTGGGGCGGCTACCAAACGTTGATGGATTTCGATTCACGCATCGCGTCTGGACAAGCGGCGGGCGCACAGCCCGACGACGGCGTGCTCGCATGCACCGCCGGTGTCGATTGCTCCGGCTTCGTGTCGATGATGTGGAAGGCGGCGCATCACACCACGAGCAACATGGCCGACATCTGCACGAGCATCGACAAGAGCGCGATGCTTCCGGGCGACGTCTTCAACAAGGCCGGCTACCACGTGGCGATGTTCTACGCGATGCAGTCGAGCGGCGAGCCGAGCTTCTACGAAGCGTACGGCTACAACGTGAACTACGACGTGTACGGCGGATGGTCGCACGTCGACGGCTACGCTCCACTTCGCTACACGAGCATCACCGATACGCCGGTCGACTCGCCCGACGGCACGGCATCGAAGCCGATCGTGATGTCGTCGTTCCCTTACTCCGATTCGCGAAACACCACGAATTCGCCGAGCTCGGTGTTCGACGGTTGCTCGATTTCGGCGTCGAGCGAATCGGGCCCCGAATACGTGTATAGTGCAACGTTCTCGCAGCCCGGGACGTTCACGGTCGGAGTATCGGACGATGCGACCACGGACATCGACGTCGAGGTGATGACGTCGCTCAACACGCAGGAGTGCGTGGCGCGCAACGACACGTCGGTCTCGCTCACGGTGGGCTGCGGCACCTATTACGTGCTCGCGGACACGTTCCAATCCTCGGCCGGCGCGTACACGCTGACCGCGAATTTCACGCCTTCCGGCGCGGCATGCGGATCGGTCGCGGGGCCTCCGAAGCTCGCTCCGAAAGGCGCGCTCGGCGATGCGTGCGCGTACCCGGGCCACGAGGATCTTCCCTTTTGCAACGAGAACCTCGGCGGCGACACGTGCGTGTACTCGTCGACCGACTCGTATTGCTCACGACCTTGCGCGACCGACACGGATTGCAGCGGCATGCCTTCGGGCGGATGTTGCCGCGATCTCGGAACGAGCGAATTTTACTGCGTGCAGGGCACGGACTGCTCGGGCAGCGGACCGAGCGTCGGAACGGGCGACGGCGGAACGTCGGACGGCGGCGGCACCGCCGGCCTTCCACCGAGCGGCGACGGATCCGGCGACGGGAACGGTGACACCGGCGGCGCCGCGAACAGCGGCGACGGATCGAGCGCGGCGCAGAGCTCCGGATGCGGAGTCGCGCACGGAAATACTTCGAGCGACTTCGCCGCCATCTGGATCGGCTTCGGCTTCGCGCTCGCAGCGCGTCGCCGCCGGTCGACAGGAAAATGAACCGCCAAACCGCCAAGAACACCAAGCTGAAGATCTGAATTTTTCGTCCTTGGCGGCCTTCGTGGCTTGGCGGTTCTCCTTCTTCATCCGCCCATCAGGCGTTTCGGCACGGCCCGTACGAGCGTGAAGAGCGCGCCGATTCGGCGGAAAATCCCGCTCGTTCGACTTCGAAGCACGCAGAACGCATAGCCGATCGTCTTGAGCGTGTCGGTGTACGGGTACCACCAGAGCTCGCGCTTCGCGCGGTTCTTGTCGACGAGCACGAAGCGCGGACGCGTCATCACGTCGAGCGCGAGCGGCGAGTTCGTGATGCCGTACCCCGTCTCGCCGTGACCGCTCCATGGCGCCGACGGCAGCGCGCCCGTGAATGCATGATTGTTGATCGTGACGACTCCCGCGCGAAGGCGCTTGGCCATTTCTTCGGCGACGCGCACCTTCTTCGTCCAAATGCTCGCCGTGAGCCCGTAGCGCGAAGCGTTCGCGCGCGCGATCGCTTCTTCCGCGTTCTCGACGATGGCGATCGGGATGACCGGTCCGAACGTCTCGTCTTTCATGAGCGCGCTCGCGTCGCTCTCGACGGATACGACCGCGGGTGAATACGCGTACCCTTTTTCTCCTGCCTCGCCGCCGGCCAAGAGCTTGCCGCCATTTTTCTTCGCGTCGTCCACGTGCCGAACGACGATCGATCGTTGCGCGTCGGTCGTGAGCGGACCGACGTCTTTCGCGGGGAGATTTTTGACGAGCTCGAGGACCTTGTTGGAAA
>JAICXU010000112.1 GCA_025934595.1 Polyangiaceae bacterium
GCCACACACCGCGTACGTGTTGCCGGACTCCGAAACGTTCTTGCACACGTTGAACTGATCGGCGCCCGTGCAGCTTCCCGCGTCGCCGGCGCACGAGATGTAGCAATTGTGGTGGAGGCAAAGGCTGCCGGTCGCGCACTTGTTCGCGGCGCCGGTGCCGAGCTCGCCGTTCGTGTCGCAAACGAACTGCGGGCGCTGATCCGGAATGCAGCCGTTGTCGACGCATACGTCGCCGGTCGGGCAGGAGTTGCCCGCGCCGCACGGAGTCACGCAATGCTCGTCGACGCACGTGAGGCCGGCGCCGCAGCTTCCGCCGAGATCGCCGCACGGCGTGGGATTGCCCGTGTAGACACCCTTGCTCGTGTCGCACGAGTAGCCCGTCGGACAGGGCTCGGAGCCCGAGCACTTCGGCGTGCACGCGCCCGCGACGCAATCTTCGCCGTTCGGACATTGCGTAGCGTCGGAGCATTGATCGGCAGGAGCAACGCAGCTGCCGTCGAGGCATTTGGAGCCAGCGCCGAGCGAGGCGCACTCGCTGTCGTTGTTGCAACCCGAGAACGACGAGCCGTCGCCGTTCGTGCCGTCGGGAACGCACGAGACCGCGCCGCCCGCGAGCTTGCAGATGTAACCGGACGGGCAGCCGGACGCGGAGCAGTCGCCGGGATGGCAGACGTCGTCAGTGCCGCAGTTGTCGCCGCTCGGACAATCGGAGGGCGACGTGCAGCTCGTTCCGGACGGTTGCGGACCGCCGCTGTACACGCACGCGTTGTATTGGCAGGAGTAGCCGGTCGGACAATCGTACGTGCCCGAGCATTGCCACGGGTCGCAGTCGTACGAGTAGTAGTTGTTCGGGCAGTCGTAGCAACCGTCCGAGGTGCACACGCGATAATCACCGTGGTCCGGATAAATCGGACAACCGGCGAGCATCGAACCGCCGCCGAAGGCGAACATCCCGAACGCTACCCATCCCAACAGACGCTGCTTCATAGCCCCATCAGGGTAGCAACCCGTGTGCCCCGGACAACATCTCTCGAGGCCTGTAAAAATCCCAGCAGATCGCGGCTATGTGCACGTGGGTTCACGTCACTCCTGGACCGAATGCCAGGCTTTTCCCGAAGAGGGCGGACCAGAACGCCCGCGACCTCCCGCCGGAAAGCGCTACCCCAAGCGGCGCGTCGTGACGCCTCGAATGTGGTAGCGTAGCGGCGTTTGCCGCCTCGAAAAGGCAGCCCAGCCCCTTCGTGCGCGAGCAAGCTGGACGCGCGACACGTCTGCGCGCTAGAGGCCCGAGTTCGTTCCGATGTACGTTCAGTGCGAGCGCTGCAAAACCGAATACGACTTCGACGACGCGCTCGTCAGCGGCAGGGGCACGACCGTCAAGTGCACGAACTGCTCGCATCAATTTCGCGTCAAGCGCGAGAGCGGCGGCGAGGAGCTCGATCGCTGGATCGTCACGACGTCGGCCGGTGAGCAGCTCACTTTCACCTCGCTGAAGGAGCTGCAGCGCGCGATCATCGCGAAGCTCGTCGGCCGGAGCGACAATCTCGCGCGCGGTGGCGCGCCCCTTCGCTTGCTCGGCGCGATCGCCGAGCTCGAGCCATTTTTCGAAACCGCGGAGGCGAAGAACGGCGACGGAAAAGCGGCGCGAGACGCCCGATCGAATCCGCCGCGAAAGTCTTTCTCGTCTCGTCCGCCTCCCATCCCGGGCGTCGTCCCCACCATGCTCGCCCCGCCGCCGAAACGCGCGCGCTCCGAGCCGCCGCCGCTCGCGCCGATGCGCCCGCGCATCGAACCGATGCGACCGCGCGACGAAGGTGGCACCGCGGTGCCGCCGCCGGCCGAAGCCGCGGAGACGATGGTGGAGGCGTTGCCCGTCACGAAATCGAATGCGCCGACCGCGGTGTCGCCGACGGGAACGATGATCGGAGCGCCGATCGATCAGCTCGTGGAGCCTGATCCCGAAACGACGCGCGTGCAAAAAGAGCAGGAAACAGCGGTCGCCGTGAGCCCGATGGCGACGACGAAGGGCATGTCGGAGCCGCCGCCGCTCCCGGCGCGACAACGAGGCTCCGTGCCGCCGCCGCTTCCCGCGGTCGCGAAAGGAGCGTCGCGTCCGCCCGAGCCGGTGCGCGATTATCCGCGTCCGCCGCGGCCGCCGCGTCCTCCGATCGAGACCACCTCTCCGCTGCCGCCTGCCACGCGTCCAGTGCGACGCGTGATGGCGTCCGAAGACGAGCTCGATGCGCTTCCCGTCGCGACGCCGCGCGCGCGGCTCGGCGGATGGGTCATCGCGGCGATTTTAATCGCGCTCGTCGGCGGCTACATGGGTCGTTCGTACATCGCGAAGGCGAATCACGCGTCAGCCGCGGCTTCGCAGCCGCTCGATCCGCGCGCGCAACAATTCTTGACGGCGGGAGAGGCCGCGCTCCTGCAAGGCGATCTCGACGGCGCCAAAGAAGCTTTCGACAAAGCGAGCGCGATCGCCGAAAAAGATCCGCGTGTGCTCTTGCCGGCGGCGCGGCTCGCCACCATTCGCGCGGATGTTCCGTGGCTGAAACAAAGGCTCATCGCGCCGCTCGGAGTTCCGCTGAACGCGCAGCAACAAGAAGACGCGGACGTGAACAAAGCGGTGCTCGACGATCTCGCGGCGAAGGCGAAAAAAGCGGCGGAAGACGCGGTCGCAGCGGCGCCCGACGATCCCGCGGCGTTGCGCATGAAGGTCGATGCGCTTCGGATCGCAGGCGATCGCGATGCAGCACGCGCTCTCGTCGGTCGCGTGGCCACGAATGCCTCGCAGCCGGAGACGGCGTACGTGCTCGGCGCGCTCGACATGGCCGAGCTCGATCCACCGTGGTCGGTCGTGCTCGAGCGACTTCGCACGGCGGCAGCCGGCGAAGCGGGCCTCGGACGTGCGCGCTCGGCGCTCGCATACGCGCTCGCGCGCTCGGGCGACGTCGCGGGCGCGAAGCAAGAAGCCGATCGACTCACGACGCTCGCGCATCCGCCGACGCTCATTCCGCAGCTTCGCGCGTTCATCGACGCCGCGCCGTCGACGATGCCCGACGCCGGCGTCGCTGCCAATGCGACGACGTCGATCGACGTGTCCAAGCTTCCGACCGCGAACAACGTCGCGACGCCGGGAGGCGGCGGCGGAGGATTTTCGTCCGACCCGCGCGTGCTCCTCACGCAAGCCGACGCCGCGCGACAGAAAAAAGATTACGAGCGTGCGCGGGCGCTCTACGAAGCCGCGCTCGCGAAAAATTCGAGCGACTCCGAAGCCCTCGCGGGCCTCGGTGACGTTTCGCGCGACGAGCACGATTTGCAGGGGGCGCTCAGCTTCTACAACAAGGCCATTGGCGCGAATCCCACGTTTTTGCCTGCGCTCATCGGCGCAGCGGACGTCACGTGGGATCAAGGCGACCGAGCCGCGGCGCAGCACCTTTACAAGGAAATCGCGGATCGATTTCCCGATGGCAGCTACCCTGGGCGCGTGAAAGAGCGCGCGTACGGATCCCCCGACAACAACTCGACGCCGGCGTCCGCCGTCACGACATCGGCTACGAGCGGATCGACCGCGAGTGACTTGCAGAACGGAGCCCCGCCTTGACCCTTCGACGCTGCTCGCGTTCCGGCTCGCGGACGCGCGACAAGTCTGCGCGCTTTTGGACGCGCATCGGGTCGGCTCGATTCTTCGCGGCGGCGGTCCTGGCTCTCGTCGCGTGTCACGGACGCTCGCGATCGACGGGTAGCTCGGCCTCGGGCTCGCACGCCGAGCCGCGCTCCGGGCCCGCGGTGGCATACATCGATCTGCGCGACGGCATTCCCGAGAAAGGGGAGGCGTCGCTCTGGGGCTTCGGTCCGAAGCCGCACGACTTCGAGGAGCTCCTCACCGCCCTCGACAAGCTCGAAAATGACAAAGACTCGCCCGGCGTCCTCGTTCGCTTCGGCACCGTGTCGTTCGGCATCGCGCGCGCCGAGGAGCTCGCCGAAGCGCTCGGCCGCGTGCGCGCGAAAAAGCCGGTCATCTGCCATGCGGATGCGCTCTCGAACGTCACGCTGTACGCGGCGGCGCGCGGCTGCACGTCGATCATGATGCCCGTGAGCGGCGAGGTCAACTCGGTCGGCATCGCTGCGCAGATGGTGTACTTGCGGAAGCTCCTCGCCGACGAGCTTCATCTCGACATCGACTTCTTGCAGGTCGGTAAATTCAAGGGCGCCGAGGAGCCGCTCACCCGCGACGGGCCGAGCCCCGAAGCGCGCGACTCGCTCGAGACGACGCTCGCCGACATGCGCGAGAGCTGGCTCGGATCGATCCGCGTCGCGCGCAAACCCGGTGCAGACGCGGCGGCGGAGGACGGGCCTTTCATCGCACAAGCGGCGAAGGAAAAAGGCCTGATCGACGAGCTCGGATATTTCGACGACGCGCGCGACGCAGCAAAAAAAGCGGCCGGCGCGGCACGTGTGGTTCCGAAATTCGGAATGGCCGTCGACCCGAGCGACGACGATCTCGGCGACATGGTCCGCACGCTCGCCGGCGAAGACGCCACTGCGCCGATCGTGATCGTGCGCGGCATCGGCGAAATCGGATCCCCCGGCTCCGGAAGCGGAACGTTCGGCGGCGTGGCAGGCATCACGGAAAAAGAAATGTCGCGGACGCTCGTCAAGCTCGAGAACGACGACGACGTGAAGGCGGTCGTGCTCCGCATCGACTCGCCCGGCGGCAGCGCGCTCACGAGCGATCTGCTCTGGCATCGCTTGATGCGCATCCGCGCGAAAAAAACGCTCGTCGTGAGCGTCGGGGAGATGGCTGCGAGCGGCGGTTACTACCTCGCCAGCACGGGACAGACGATCTTCGCGGACAACACGAGCATCGTCGGATCCATCGGCGTCGTCGGTGGCAAGATCGCGGTCGCAAACGCGCTCGAGCAAATCGGCGTGCACGCGGAGACATTCGCGGCGAAGCGCGGCGATCCCAAAGCGGCGGCGCGCGCGGCCTACGAGTCACTCTTGATGAAGTGGGACGACGACACGCGCGCACGCGTGTTCGAAGAGATGACGAGCATCTACAACTTGTTCTTGGCGCGCGTCGCGGAAGGCCGCGGGCTCCCCGTCGACAAGATCGCCGCATCTGCGGAAGGCCGCATTTTCACGGGTCGCGAAGGGAAGGCGCGCGGCCTCGTCGACGAGATCGGCGGGCTCGATGCCGCGATCGCGAAGGCGCGCGTGCTCGCGAAGCTCCCGCCCGACGCGAAGGCCCAGGTCTTCGAGGGACGTCCGAAATTTCTGGAGCTGCTCGGTGCGCCCGAGGGCGCGAAGACGATGCTTCGCGGGCCGACCGCGCTCGACATCGTGCGCGAGGCCTCGCCGGAGCTCTACGCCGATTTGGCGCCGTTCGTGGGATCGCTCACGCCGATCGCGCACGGCGACCACGTGCTCGCCGCGCTTCCGTTCAGCATCGTCATTCGCTGATCGCTGTCGCGCATTTCGGTAAGCAATTGATGAAGAGGCGAGGCGCCTGAAACGCGCAGCGCGTCGAACGGCCGCATTCCGAGATTCTTCACGAAACTCGCTCAATGCCGCTAACATCGCCCGAGAACCAATGGGAGAAGCGCGCGCTACGTTGCCGCCTCCGGAGCTCGGTCGAGCGAGCGAGGAGGGCGCCGCGGTTCCGGCTACCGGAAGGCTCACGCGCAGAGTCGGCGCGCGCGCGGACGAAGCGTTCCTTCGGGCCCGCCTCGAACAAGCGACACAAGCCGGCGACGCCGATGGCGAGCGCACGGCACGGATGGAGCTCGCGCGCTATCTCGCGGGTCGTGATCGCGCGCTCGACGAAGCCGCTTCGCTCGCGCTCCGTGCGATTCGAGCGAAAGAAGACACCGATCTGCGGCGCGAGCTTTCGGGCTGGCTCGAGAGCCTCGGCGAAGCGGGATTGGCCGCGGCGGTCTTGCGTCCGCTCGTCGAAGGGCCGTCCGCCGTCGACGCCGCGACGCTCATTCGCGTCGGCGTCTTGCATGCGCGCGCCGGCGATCCGGCGGGCGCGAACGAGGCGTTCGAAGAAGCGGCGCGGCTCGATGCGTCCGCGGCGATCGCGCTGGAGCTTCGTGGCGCGCTCGCGGGATGGGCGCCGGACGGCTGCTCGCCGGTCGCCGCTGCGAGCGCGTATGTCGAAGCTGCGAATCGGCATGCGGCGAAAAACGACGATCCATTCGAAGATCTCCTGCGCGCGTTCGAGGCCGACACGACGAGCGAAGAAGCGGCGGCGGCGCTCGCCTCGCGTCTCGCAGCGCGAGGAAAAACATTTGCCGCCGACGAGATCTGGCGACAGCACGCCGAAGCATTGCTCGCGCTCGACGAGCGGCGAGGTCGCGCCGTCCATGCGAGGCGGCGCAATCAAGCTCTCGCGTCGGGCGACGTAGCGCTCGCGCTCGGAGCCGCGCTCGACGAAGGTCTCGATACGCAGCTCGATGGCGACGCGGCCACGATCTTCGACGAGCTCCTCTCGCGAGCGGGCTTATTGGAAATGCTCGCCGTGAGGCTCGAGGCCGAAGCCGAGCACGTCATCGGGGATGCCGAGCGTGATCGCGCACGCCGCACGGCGATCTACGAGACGCTCGCGCGGCTTTGCATCGGTCCTCTCGCGCAGCCGGCCCGTGCTGCGATCGCGTATGTGGAAGTGCTCGCGTCGCGCCCGTCGTCGGACGAAGCGCACGGCGCGCTCACCGATTTGCTCGGCGCCGACAGCGCGGTGCGAGCGGCGCTCGACGCGCAGGACGTTCCGAAGCTTCGCGCGCTCGCTCGCGACAAGGACCGCGAATCACACGGTCACGAAGCTGCGCTCGTCGCCGCGGTCGATGGGTCCCTCGCCGCACGTGCGCGCGGCGAGATTCGGGAGGCGAACGAGATCACGCGCGAAGCGCTCTCGGGGATCAAATCGTCCAGCGTGCTCGGCACGCAGGTTCTCTCGGCTCCTCCGCGGCTCGCGCGACTCGCGTGGATGAACGCCACGCTCGCGAACGATGCCGCTACGCAAGCACGTGCGCTCGAGCCCATTGCCGAAGACGCGCCCGTGCATTTGCGAGCGGTGCTCTTGTCGGTCGCGGCGAATCGGTTGGCCAGCGCGCGCGATTTCGAAGGCGCGCGAAGGCTTGCCGCCGCCGCATGTCAGGCCGAGCCCACACTGGCGCGGGCGGCGGCGACGATGGCGGCAGCGAGCCTCGAAGGTCGCGATCGCACGAGCGCCGCTGCGATGGAGCTCGCGATCAAGCTCGTGTGCGCGCGAGGACCGTGGTGCGCCGCGCTCGCCGATGCGCTCGAGGCGATCGGCGAGATGGGATACGCGGTCGCGTGGACGCAACAGTACGTCGCGCTTCGTGCCGGCGACCGCGCCGCGACGAAGCTCCTCGTCGATCGCGTCGTGCGCGCACGCGATGGCGCGCGTCTGTGCGACGCGCTTCTATGGGTGCTCTCGCAGCCGCAGCCGGGCGGACCGCTCGCGGAGCTCGTAGGCGAGGGGCTCATCGCGCTCACCGAGATCGACGTCGATCGTGCGCTCATCGTTTCACGTCGCGCGCTCGACGTATTCGGACCGCGGAATGCGGCGCTGCGTGAGTCGATGCTCGCGTGCGGACGTGGTCGTGACGAAGGCTTCGTGGCGACGGTGCTCGAGCGTTGGATTGCCGCCGGCGCCACCGCCGACGAGCGTCGTGCCCTCTTTCTCGAGCTCGCGCGTTGTCGCGCCAGCTTGTCGGACGCGGACGGCGAAATTCGCGCGCTCGCGTGTGCGCTTCGGGAAGGCACGCCGATCGGTGAGGTCGCCCCGCGAATCGATGCGCTCTCGAAAATCGAAGCGTGGTCGGGCGACGGCCTGCTGTCGCTCCTCGAGGCGCGTGCTCGCGCGCTCGACGCGAAGCCGGACGGCGGGGCCGAAGCCGGACGCGCGTGGCGGGAGCTCGGCGCGGCGAAGTGGGATCTCGCGAACGACGTTCGCGGCGCACAAGCAGCGTGGACGCACGCCGCGCAGATCACGGGCGCTGGCGGTCATCTCACGATGACGCTCGATCTCGCGCAGTTCTCGAATCCGATGGTCGC
>JAICXU010000376.1 GCA_025934595.1 Polyangiaceae bacterium
ACGGCAAAGACAACACGTTCTTTCCCGAGGTCTTGCGAGAAGGCGGCATCCACACCGTGGCCGCGCACGCGCATGGCTACTTCAAGAACGCGAATCTCGATCAAGGCTTCGACGACTGGCAGGTCGTGCCGAATTTGAAGTGGAACAACACGACGGACGAGAACATCACCTCGCCGCAGCTCGAATCGATCGCAGAGAGCGAGCTACCGAAAGACGACGCGAAGAGATTCTTCGCGTGGTTCCACTTTTTGGATCCGCACGACAAGTACCAGGCGCACGAGGGCATTTTTTACGGCAAGGAGCTCCGCGACAAGTACGACGCCGAGGTCACGTTCACGGACCAGTACATCGGCAAATTGCTCGATTTCATCGCCGCGCAGCCATATGCGAGCCACACCGCGATCATCGTCACCGCCGATCACGGCGAGGCGTTCGGCGAGCATCATCAGTTTTTGCACGGCTTCGAGCTCTGGCAGAATTTGATCCGCGTGCCGCTGCTCGTCGTGATCCCGGGCGTGGCGCCGAAGAAGATCGATCAGAATCGCAGCGCGATCGATCTAGCGCCGACCATCGTCGATCTCTTCGGCTTGCCGGAGTCGCCGACGTTCGAAGGCAAATCGCTCGTTCCCGAAATTCTAGGAGCCGCGCAGCCCGAAGAGCGCGACGTCGTCATCGACTTACCTGCGACGAGCGACAACGACAAAAGGCGCGCGCTGATTCACGGGCAATACAAGCTGATCGCATCGAACACGAAGAACACGTACAAGCAGGTCTACGATCTCGCCGCCGACCCCGACGAGGCGAAGCCGATCCACGACGAAAACGCGAGCGACATGGTGAGGCGCTTCAACGCGATGGAGGCGAACGTGAAAGACGTTCCGCCGACCAAATGCAAAGAGGACTGCATCAACGGCGCGTATGCGAAGAAGAAGGACGGGGGAACGTAGGATTCAGAGCGAACCGGCCAAGCCGCAAAGATCGCCGAGGATCAAAGAATCCAGATTCTGCTTGGTGTCTTGGCGGCTTGACGGTTCGTTTGTAACGTTTCTCCCTATGAGCTTTTCCGTCACGCCCATCGCCTGTCTCTCCGACAACTACGCGTACGCGCTCGTGTGCGCGCAGACCGGCGCGCTCGCGATCGTCGATCCTTCCGAGGCCGATCCGGTCGTCGCTTGGCTCGGCAAAAACCTCGGTCAAAAGAAAGTGACCGCGATTTGGAACACCCATCATCATCCCGATCACTGCATGGGCAACGAAGAGCTCGTGGCGAAGTACGAGCCCGAGTACGTCGCGGCGCACGTGTCCGACAAAGGTCGCGTGCCGGCGCAGACGAAATATTTGAACGAAGGCGACTCGTTCAAGCTCGGCGATCTCGACGTGTCGATCCTCCACATCCCCGGTCACACCACGGGCGCGGTCGCGTACGTCGTCAAAGACGGAAATGACACGGCGGTCTTCACCGGCGACACGCTGTTTCTCGCGGGATGCGGCCGCCTCTTCGAAGGCACGCCGGACATGATGCACGCCTCGTTACAGAAGCTTGCGAAGCTGCCTGGCGAGACGAAGGTCTACTGCGGGCATGAGTACACCGCGAGCAACTTGAAGTTTGCGCTTCATGTCGAGCCGGGCAACGAAGCCGCGAAAGCGAAAGCCGCGTCCGTCGCGGAAGCGCGCGCGAAGAATCGACCCACGGTGCCGGGCGTGCTCTCCGACGAGCTGGCGACGAACCCGTTCCTGCGCACGGATTCGGCTGAAATTCGCGGCAATCTGAAGATCGATGCAAACGCGAGCGGCGGCGAAGCGCTCGGCGTCATCCGCAAAGCCAAAGACAATTTCCGCTGAGCGCCAGTACCGCGCGAGATCGACTGCGATCTACTCCGCCGCTTCGAGCTCCGCGGCAGGCTCATAGCGTGTCTTCTGCGCGCCGCTCATGTCGATGATCTTCATCGCCGCGAGCACGCGCATGACTTGGTAGGCCGGGTCGATCTCGAACGAGCGCACCGCGAAGTTCGGGCTCATCGCGAATTTGTGGTGGTTGTTCTGGAACAGCTCGCCGAGCGTCAGAAAATCGAGGACGAGCGTGTTCCGCGAGACGTCGTCGCTCGCGAAGTTTCGGTAGCCGTATTTGTGACCGCACCAGTTCACGATCGCGCCGTGGATCGGGCCCATCACGAAGTGCGCGGGCAAGAGCAGGAACATCCACCAATGCGTCGCGAACGCGATGTAGAACGACCCGTAGAGCAGACCCCACGCGATGCGCCCAGGCCACGATTGCCCGAGCTTGTCGAGCGCGGGCCACTCCGGCGTGCCGCCGTCGAAGCGAGCCTCGGGCTTCACGCGATCGTACGCGTAGTCGTCGTAGGTGTGCTTCGTCGTCCACATCATGGAGAACACGTTCGAGAAGTTCGTGGGCGAATGCGGATCCTTCGGCGTGTCGCTGTACGCGTGATGCATGCGATGCAAAATCGCGTAGCCGCGCGGCGAGAGGAAGCTCGGACCTTGCGTCATGTACGTGCAGAGATGGAAAAAGCGCTCCATCCTCTTCGACATCGTGAATTGACGATGCGCGCCGTAGCGATGCAGAAAGAAGGTCTGGAAGAAGACCGATAGCTGCCAATGCGCCACGAAAAATAGGGCAATCGCCATGAGGGGACTCTAGCTGCGCGCCTGAGTTGCTCAATCCACCTTTGCGTCACCTTCTGTCAGCATCCTGTCACCAGCGGGCGACGAGCGGTCCCACTGCGATCGCGAATCAAGCGCAAATCCAGGCGAATTAGCTGGCACGACGCGTGAAGCAGCTCGCATCATGCGATGGCAAAGCGTGGCGCTTCTCGTTCCATTTCTGCCGACGTGTTTTACTTACGTTACGAAGTTCGAGACCACCGCGGGCTCGAGCACGGCCACATACGAGGAGGCGCTTCTGACGAGCGCGAAGCTCGATCTCGCGTGTGATGGCGTCGGTCCGCCACATCAATTGACGATCTCGCATCCGGCGCGAGGCTCGGCGGTCATGTTCGATGCCGTCGACGGTTGCGGACGTCGTGCGCTCTACGCGCAGGAGTGCGCCGGTCCGAGCCTGAGCCGAGACGGCAGCGCGTACACGTTGGTTTGCAAGCCGCAGCTTTTCGGGAGCCTCGAGCTGAGTCGCGCGCAGAAGGGCTAGGGCTCCTCGTCGTCATCGCCCCCGGATTCGACGTACGCCCGGAGGTGGTCGCGTTCCTGATCGAGATGCGCCGTCAAAATGCGACGCATGCGCGCGTCGCGAATGAAATGCACGGAGTTGGTGAGCGTCGGATCGAAGCCGCGCACGCGTTTGTGCTCGCCGCCTGCGCCGGGCTCGAAGCGCTCGAGCCCCTCCGCGATGCACTCTTTTATGCCGTGGTAGTAGCAGACGTTGAAGTGCAGGAAGGGCATGTCGACGTCCGTGCCCCAATAGCGGCCGTAGAGAATTTTATTTTTCTTCACGTTGAACGCACCGGCGATCGCGCGGCCATCCTTTCGCGCGAAGACCCAAGCCAGACGATGTGAAAAGCGCTCCGCGACGAGCCGGAAGAATTTCTCGTTCAAGTAGCGACGTCCCCACATGAACTTGTCGACGGTGGTGAGATAGAAACGGAACATGTCGCGAACGACGATGGGATCCGCGTGCTCGTCCTTCGAGAGCGTCCGGATTTCGACACCGTCTTTCGCGGGCTGCTTCATTTCGCGTCGCAATTGCGTGCGTTTTTTCGAAGGCAGCGTCTTCAAGAAATCTTCCACGTTGCCGTAGCCCGGGTTCGTGAATTGGAACTGCACGCCGTGGCGTCGCAAGTATCCGTTCGCGGCCCAGATCGCTGCTTCTTCTTCGCGTGGAAAGAGCACGTGCGCGCCCGATGCTTCGAGCTCGGGCAAAAGCTGGGTCGTCGCGATCGACATCCCGCGGATCGCCTCTGCGCGGTCGATGGCCGACGACACGAGCACGCGCGCACCGGCCGCCGGCGTGAACGGCACCGCGAAAACGAGCTTCGGATAATAGGAGGCGCCGACGCGCGCCGCGAGGTCCGCCCAGCTCCAATCGAAGACGAACTCGCCTTCGCTGTTTCCCTTCAAATACGCGGGTGCGACGGCGACGAGCTTCTTGTCGCGATAAAGCGTGAAGTGACACGGCAGCCATCCCGTGCCTCGTCCGACGCACCCTGCTTCTTCGAGACAATCGAGCCACGTGTGCTCGACGAACGGCGAGTCGTTCTCGCCCACGAGGGCATCCCATGCCTCCTTCGGCACGTCGCGCACGCGCGGAACGATCTTCAATTCGAACAAGCGAGGCCGGCCTTTGGTGGCTTTTTCAGCGGCTCAATCTTCGCGGCAAAGCACGAACCACGCGTCCATGAACTTGCCGCCCTTTTTCGCGCGGCCGACGGAGACGTGCGTCGAGATTCCACGCATCACGTCGACCATGCCTTCGTAGACGAAGCGACCGAGCTTCACGTGATTGGAGACGACGGGCGGCCACTCGCCGGGTTTCTCGGGCGGAATCTTCGTGTAGTCGATGTCGATCTCGCCTTCCTTTTCCGCCTTGTGCACGGCGAAATAGCCGGGCCCGATCGCCCAGATCAAATTCTGTTGGTTGTAGCCCCAGAGCTCGTCGGTCTTCGCCGTGTCGCT
>JAICXU010000841.1 GCA_025934595.1 Polyangiaceae bacterium
GAGACCTTGTCGGTCTTGCCGGTCTTGTCGACCCTCACGTCTCCCGGCGTGCCGCCCATCGCGATCACCGAGAACGTCTGCTTGTCGTCGTCGACGTAAAAGAGGCGGAGCGTGGAAGCGTCGGCGATGGTCCTCTTCTTCGACGTGCTGTCGGCGGCGCCGGCGCGGATCAAAGCTCCCTTCACGACGTACTCTTTCGTCTCCCCTGCCCCTGACGCGATCTCGATTTCACCTTCGAGCTGGTTCGCGATTTCGGGAACGGCGAGCACCGAGTCGAGCTTCCCCGCGTCGCGCACGCCGCCGTCGTTCATCGCGCGCTTGCGCTCGTCGAGCAAGGCTTGCGGGATGCAATAACCTTCCTCGATCGGCACGCTGCGATCGTCGTACTCGTCCGTCCCCACCTTCACGCAGCGAATGCCGGGAGCGCAGTCCGTCCCCGCATCCGCGTCGCATGTCCGAGTGCACGCGCCCGGCGAGTCGGCGAGGAGGCGCAAGCACCGCGGCGCTGCGGGCTTGCATTGGATCGCGTACGAGCACGCGCCTCCGAGATCACTCTTCTTCATTCCGTACTTCACGTAGAGAAACCCGCCCCAGGACACGACGCCGAGCACAGCGACGATCGCGGCCCTGCGGCGTGATTTGCGCCGCTTCGCGAGACGCGCGGCGATTTCCTCTTCGGTCTCGGGCTCGTCGATCATCACTTCGTGGGCTTGGGCCTCACCCCGCGCAGCGTACCATCCTGCGAATGAAGACCGCGATCGTCACCTACGCTCAATCGTCGCCGAGCCACCTTCTCGTGAAATAAATGGCGTCGTCGTCCTCGTAACGGATCGCGAGATCGCGTCGGCTGCGCAGCTCTTCGGCGAGGCCGGCCTCGCGGTGTTTGTCGACGAGCCATGCGTCGAATCGATATTCACGAAGGAGCGCGTCGTCGTCCGGCGACACTTCCTCGTCGATGGAAGCGCGCACGAAGTCTGCTGGATAAAGCTCGAAGCGCGAGTCGATGAAGACGGGAACGTCATCCATCACGGCCTCGACGTAGCTGCCGAAGCCGACTCCCGTGTAGAGACGCGCCGGATGCGATTTGCTCGTTCGCATGAATTCGACCGCGGCGATCGGTGTCCGCGGCAGCCAGAAGAGCGACCGGTACGGCGCAGGAAAAATGTGCGGCTTCACCCAAGGAAGGAGCGCCGCGATTGCAATCGCCGCCGCGGTGACGAGAGACGCGATGCGCGCCCTTGGCGATGGCTCGCGCGCAGGGGGAAGCCACGACGCGAGGAGCGGCGGCAAGACGAGCGAGAGCCAGATCCCGTTACGCACGGCGCGGAGCTCGAGCAAGACGAAGGGCGCGAGGATCACGAGATCTCCCCAACGCACGCGGCGCACGAACGCGAGCACGCAGACGAGAGCGAGCGCCGCGATCGCGTAGACGGTCTCGAAGAGCACGACGCCGGGGACGAGAGGTTTCCATTCACGCGCGAGCGCGAGGCTCCCGCTGCCGAGGAGATGTGCGACGTACCCGTAAAGCGCGAGGCCTCGCGGATTCATCAACGTCGCAAGGAAACACGCGGCCGCAACGGGAACCCATCGAAGCGCGCGGCGCGATCGCTCCCCGCGAGGCGCATCGAGCGCAGTGGCCACGGCGGTGAGGCCGATCAAAACGAAGAGCAGCGGAAACGAGCCGTGGACATTCGCCCAGACCGCGGCAACGAGAGGAAGCGCCCACGATCGACGTAGCGCGTGCGAATCACCTTTGCCGAGACCTTCGCGACAATCTCCGAGAACGAGAACCGCGAGCGCGAAGAGCGGCGTCGCCAAGAGCTGCGGACGCAGCGACCAACCGCGCACGCCAATCTCGCTCACGAAAAGCTGCAGGAGGAGCGCACGCGGAAGCGACGCACCTTTTCGAAGCGACGCGGCGGTGACGATCGCTTGCGCGATGCACGCCACGAAAAATCCGACCACGATGAGGCCCGAGGGCGAAACGAGCCGCTCGGTCTCGTACATGAAGACCTGAGCGAGCCACGGCTGATCGAAGAACGGCGCGCCCGCAAACGTGAAGGTCCACGCGTCGACGCGCGGAATCGCGTGCGTGTCGACGATGACGCGACCCATGCGGAGGTGCCACCAGAAATCCTCGGGGCGAACCGGATCGACGAGCGCCTTCGCGGCGAGAAACGCGACGAGCGGAACGGCGGCGAGAGCACGCAGCCGCGAGCGCCCGAGGGCCATGAGCATCGAGTCGATCCGAGATACGCCTGGCATGCCGTGGTGTCGCGGCCATGGTGCTGCAAGCTCGACCCGCGGGGCTCTTAAAAAGCGC
>JAICXU010000597.1 GCA_025934595.1 Polyangiaceae bacterium
CGAGCACGAACGCGGCCGATCATGTGGGCCGCACAACGTAGACGAGACGCTCAGAAAGTAAACGAGAGCGGCGCGGCGCTGCCCACTTTTGCGGAAGCCTGGCTATGTCCGTGCGACACGAAAAAATAAATGGCTGCGGCTGCGGCGACGACCCCGACGCCGAGCGCGACGTCGCTCAGGATGATCTTCGTCTGGATCGGATCGACGCGCGACGAGTCGCAATTCGGCGCGCAGGTTCCTTTCGCGTCGTCGATGTCGCTCTTCGCGGTCACGTAGAAGAAGGCGCCGACGCCGAGCCCGGCGACGGCGACCGCAGACGCGACGTAGCCAGCGATGGGCGGCGACGATTTCGGCTCCGGAGCTATCACGGGTGGCGGCGCAGGCGCGGCCTCCGGCGGAGGCGGGGCGACGTGCATGTGCACATCGATCTTTCGATCCTTCTCCGCCTCTTTGATGACGATTTTTTGCTCGACGGGGTCCGCGTCTCCGCTTTGCTTTTCGAAGCGAAAGAGATGCGCGCCGGGGTCGACGGGTATCGACAGGCCGTCGAGCTTGTTCGTGATGACGTTCCCGTCGACCGACACTTTGACGTCGACGATGTCGCCGCCGTTGTCGTCTTTCGCCGCCACGACGACGGTGGGCATCGCTTTCTCGATCTCCGCGCTCCAACCTTCGCAGTCCTTCCGCACCGGCGCCGGGCACAACGGGCGCGTGCAGATGTCGAGGTAATCCTTCGCGGAGATGAGCTTGCCTTCGTTGCGCGCGCGCTGTGCGTCCTCGGCGGCGGTCGCGCACGCCCTCTTTTCGTTTTTGTCTTTGTCCGCCGCGAATGCGCGCGTCGAAATCGAGCTGGAAAGCGCGATGATCGTGCAGATCGCGGTGGTCCTCGCGGGGAAGCCTTTCGAGAGTCTCACAAACATTCGGGCTTGTAGATCTTCACTCCGTTCGCATCGCGCGTAAACGGCGGATCGCAATTTTTGACGGGCGTCGGACGCGGCCGCGGCGTGAAGGGCGCCGATTTTACTTTCGGCTTCGCCGACGCCGAGGCGGACGGAGAAGCGGAGGCCGACGCGGACGCCGGTGGCGTCGCGGAAGACG
The DNA here is from genome assembly GCA_025934595.1 of Polyangiaceae bacterium. GTDB lineage: Bacteria > Myxococcota_A > Polyangia > Polyangiales > Polyangiaceae > JAICXU01. The sequence goes on from JAICXU010000597.1 coordinate 1,099, forward strand.
ATGCGCTGCCGGAGGCGAACGGCGCATTCTGCAAACCGATCGGCGTCGACGAGCTTGCCAGCGGCGGAGCCGTCGTCGTGGAAGTCGGCGCTGCAGTCGGCGGCGGCGGCGGCAGCGCGGCCACGGGATGATGCAAGTTGTTCTTGAGCGCGATCGCCGCGGCGAAGAGGAAGAACACCGCCGCCATCGTCGTCACGGCGATGAGGAGCTTCATCGCGAACGAAGGGCCGGGCGCTTCGATGATCTGCACGCTCGCGCTCGGATTGTAGTGGAGGCTCCCCGATGCGTCGTAGGCCGTCGCGACCACTTGTTTGCTGATCGAGCCCGATTGGCTGCTTCCGGGATACTGCTGCGACGAAGGTGCACCGGGCCAAGAGCCGCTCGACATCGGCGCGCCGGGAATCTGACCTGACGGATTCGACACGGGCGCGCCGATTTGATTTCGATTCGCGTACGCGGAGAGATCGGGGCTCGACCCCGCCGGGACTCCTCCCGCCAAGTTCGGCGACATCGGCGCCGGCGCGGAGAGCGGCGGCGGCGGCGTGTGCATGAGCATGCTCTTGCTTGGATTGTAGGCCTGGTTGAACTCGGTCGGCGGATCGTCCGTGAGACTGTCGTACGGATCGCGCGTCTTGTCGTCGGGGGTCGGCTTGCCGGCCGGCACCGCCGCGTTCAGCCCGGAGATGTCGGCGATCTTCGTCGCGGCTTCGCCCACGGGGAGCGGCACGGGTTGAAACGCTTCGCGAACCGTGGGCGGCGTCTCCATCGCGCCTCCGCGGATCGGCGGGACCTTCACCGCCGAGCTCGATTCGAGATCATGAACCGCCGTCGCGCGTTTCTCGAGCGCGACTTTCGCGAGTCGTTCGCACCACGCGCCGACCTCGGTGGCCGGCGCCGATCGTACGACTGCTTCGAGGGCGAGCGCGAACTCACGCGCGGTTTGGTAACGCTTGGCGGGATCTTTCTGGAGGCCCTTCATGACGACCGCATCGAGCTCCGGCGGAACGTCTGGAACGAGGTGGCTCGGCGGCGGAGCGTCGGCCTCGAACACGCGTTGGAAAATGCGCGCGTCGTTCTCGCCGTCATAGAGCCGCGTTCCCGTGAGCGCCTCCCACAGAACGATCGCCGCCGCGTAGATGTCGATCGTGCGCGCGACCGTCTTTCCCGTGAGCTGCTCGGGCGCCATGTACTGCAGCTTTCCTTTGAGCTGTCCCTCGCGCGTTTGCTGCAGACGCCCGGCCGCTTTCGCGACACCGAAATCCAGAACGCGCGGCGTGCCGTCGATGCCGACGATCACATTTTGCGGCGACACGTCACGATGCACGATGCCGAGCGGCTCACCGTGCTCGTCGGTGGCTTCGTGCACCGCATGCAATCCGTGCAGCATTCCGCCGACGACAGCGGACACGATTCCGAGACCGATCTGTCCGCCTTCTTGCGTCGCCGCTCGCCAGAGTCGCGAGAAGGATTCGCCCTGGATGTACTCCATCACCAAGAAGAGCGTTTCGCCTTCGCTGACGACATCCATCGTCTGCACGACGTTCGGGCTTTGGATTCGCGCCGCGAGGCGAGCCTCGTCGAGGAACATCGCGACGAACTCCTCGTCCTTCGTGTACTGCGGATGCAATCTCTTGATGGCTACCGTGCGAGAAAATCCTACCGGCCCGAGCAAGCGCCCGAGGTGGATCGTGGCCATCCCGCCCGAAGCGATTTCGCCATACACGGCGTATCGGCCGACGACCTGCGTCGGCTCCCGTCGTTGGGACACTGCCACGCGCATAGCTTAGCAAAAAAGGCGACCAACCAAAGCACGCGCAACCTTTAAAACTCGAGGTTTTATAAACATGTCGATAAACATGCGACGCACCGTGGCGGTCGCCGTGGAGCTGTAAAATTACAGCTCTCTATTTTGCGATGCGCGAGATGGATCCCGAAGTGCCTGAGCCGCTCGACACGTAAATGGCGGTCGCGTCCTCGGCGAGATAAGCGGGGCTCGCCAGGCCGCTCGCCATCATCGTCGGGGTCGCGCCGCATCCGGCGAGAGCGCACGAGTAGACGGAACCGCCCGAAACACTTGTAAAATACACATTCGTGGCGTCCGTCACGACCGCGTGGAGGTCCGTGAGGCCGGTCGCGAGGGTCGTGACCGTGTTCCCGCTCACCGCGTAGCGCACGACCTCGGTCGACGTGGTCCACGTGATGGCGGCGGAATCGGAAGCGAGCTGC
>JAICXU010001139.1 GCA_025934595.1 Polyangiaceae bacterium
AATTCGGGGTCGCTCGCGACGATGTCCGACGCGAGCAGCAGCTTGAACCGCTCGCACGAGCGCGCTTCGATGAGTGACGCGACGAGCAATCGATCGACGAGGTGGCCGAGCCGGCTGGGGCCGAGCTCGCTCGTGACGCGCCGCAGATCCGCGGCGTACGCATCGACGGCGGGCGGCGTCATCGCGACACCGCGTTTTTCGAGGAAGGCGACGACGCGCGAAAAATGCTCGGCCTCTTCACGAGCGAGGTCGGCGAGCGCGCGCACCACCTTTAGATTTTCAGGATGACGCGCTGCGAGCGACAGCGCGTTCTGCGCGGCTTTCAGCTCGCAGTGCGCGTGATCGACGAGAACGGCATCGAGGTCTTGCGAGGCCGCCGGCGCCCACGATGCGTCGGTTCCTTTTTTCAAGCAAAACACCCCTCGCGAATAGCACGCCCTTGCCACATGATCACGCGCGGTTCCTTTTTCCGAGCCACGCGCCGAGCGCACCGAACGGCGCAGCCAAAAAGACGGGGAGGAGAAGCGCGAGGCTCGCGCCGCTCGTGAACGACGAAAAGCCCACCGCCACGAGCGCGGCGAGCGCGGCGGCGAGCGCTCCTTCGCGATGTCCCGCCGCGCCTCCGTATCGACCGATGAGATATCCGCCGCCCATCGCCGCGAGCGCGAGCGCGGCGAGCGGCAAACCGAACACCCACATACTGAGGCGCGCGTGATCTTCGGGAGCGAGCGCCGCGAGCGCGAGCTCGGTGTCCATTTCGCCGGACCTGTCGCCGATGTACCCGACGATCGCGCGGCGCTTGATCATTTCCGCGATGGCCGCGAGCGGGAGCCACAGCGCGAAGATGGCGACGATGCCGAAGCCCACCCAATGCAGCGGCGGACGCGGCGGGTCTTGATCGTCGGGTCGCGAGGAGATCAGCGGAAGCTTGCGCTTCTGGGCCATCGCGCAGCATGGTAGCGCGATGGACCCGGCACGCTCGAAGAGCCTCGTCGAATTTCGCCCGCGATTTTGCGAGACCGATCTCATGGGTGTCGTGCACCACTCGAACCACCTCGTGTATTTCGAAGCTGCGCGCGTCGAGTGGCTGCGGCGCCGCGGCGTGAGCTTCGGCGCGTGGACCGAGCGAGGGCTTCACTTTCCCGTCGTCGAGGTGGCCGTGACCTACCGAAGCGCGGCGTTCTTCGACGATGCGCTCGTCATCGACATTCGCTTGGCCGAGCTCCGCGCCGCCTCCGCGCGATTTACGTATCGCTTGCTCCGCGGCGACACCGTTCTCGCCGAAGCCATGACGCGGCTCGCCTTCATCGACGCCGCCCGCAGGCCGATTCGCATTCCGCCGGACATCCTCGAGATTCTGTCTTCTCCCGAGATCGCCTGAGCGTTTCCGAGGATGCGCACGCAAAAATCGCATCATGAAGAAATGACGGTTAGAATCGCGTGTCCGTGAAACGCGCCGCGCACCTCGCGATCCTGCTCGCGCTCATCGCTTGCTCCGCCGGGTGCAAGAAGGTGGGATCGTCACGC
>JAICXU010000675.1 GCA_025934595.1 Polyangiaceae bacterium
GAGCGCTCGCGGGGATCGGCCTGACCGCCGATGCCGTCACGCTCGCGAGCCTCGTGCTCGGCGCGGCGGCGGCGATGTTCGTCGCTTCGGGAAATTTTTCTCTCGCCGCCGTGACGATCGCGGTCGCCTCGCTCGGCGACGCGCTCGATGGGGCTTTGGCCCGCGCCACGAAGACGGCGAGCGCCCGAGGGGCGATCTTCGATGCGACCGTCGATCGCTACGAAGAGTTTTTCTATCTCGCAGGATTGGGCTTCTTTTTCCGAACGAACGCGTGCTGTCTCGGTCTCGTGATGGCGGCGATCGCGGGCTCGTTCATGGTGAGCTACGGCAGCGCAAAGGCCGAGGCCATGCACGTGCCCGTTCCGCCGAGCAGCATGCGACGCACCGGGCGAGCCATCGTCCTCACGCTCGGAACTGCGCTCGTTCCGGTAGCGCGCGCGCTCGCGGAGCGTGGTCTCTTGCCAGAGACGGCGACGCTCGCGCCGATCCTTGCGGCGCTCCTCGTCGTGGCGCTGGTCGCGAACGTGTCGGCCGTGCGCCGGCTGCGTTTGGTCGGTCGATCAGTGACGCCAGCTACCGGTGACGAGTAGCTCGCCGCTGGTGTCCGGCTGATTGCGAGCATGCTCGGAACGCTCAGTCGAGGAAATCGCGCGCTTCTTTCACGAAGAGATCGGGCGTGTCGACATGCGAAAAATGCGAGCTTTGGTCCAGCCAGACCATTTTCGCGCTGGAAATGAGCTGCGCGAGCCTCTCGCCATTCTTCGGGCTCACCATGGGATCCTGGCGCGCGTAGATCAGAAGAAGCGGGATCGGAAAGGGCGCGCTCCTCGCGTGGCGGGATTCGATCTCGCGCGCGATGCGTGACACGGCGCGCGGCGTCAGCGTGTCGCTCAAAAAATGGACGAACGCTTCTGCGCCACCGATCGCAGCGAGCGGATCGCCGTACGCGTGCGCCTCTTCGAGCGACTTCAAGCTCTCGTCCCAATAGTGCACGTTCCGATGCACCCATGGGAGCGCGCGACCGCGAATGAAATGCACGAGCGCGGGGCGAATGCCGGGGATGCGAATCGCCGCGTGAAGCGCGTGATAGCGAGCCTCGGGAAAAAAAGGCGAGTGCACGTTCACGAGCTTCGAGAACGCGCCTGCGTCGTCCAACGCGAGCCGCATGCAAATGAGACCGCCCAGCGAGTTGCCGATCGCGCGCGCACCTCGAATTCCGAGCGCATTCTGGAACTCTCCGAGCCACGTCGCGAGCGCTTCGAGCGAGTACTCGCGATCGAGAGGTTTGTCGGATGCACCCGCTCCCGGAAGGTCCGGGGCGATCACACGATATTTTTTCGCGAGCGGCGCGTAGACGTAGCGCCACGAGTAGCTCGTCGTCATGAGACCGTGCACGAGGAGGAGCGGCGGCCCGCTTCCCATCTCGCGATAGGCGACGCGCATCCTTCCGAACGGAACCGAATCGAGGGTGACCTCGCGCGCGGCGGTCGCGTCGAACGAATGCGAAAGTCGCGGCTTTTCCCGCAGATCCTCGTACCGGCCTCGCTCGAACGGTTTTCCCACGACCGCGAACATACTACGATGCCAGACGTGGATCCGTGGACGCGCGAAGCGGTGCGCGTATATCGCCGCTATCAGCTCGAGATCGTGGAAGCGTGTGGCCTCTGCCCGTGGGCGGAGCGTGCGCGTCTCGACGGCCACGTTCGTGAGCGCGTGATCCTCGGCGACCCTCTCCGTGAAGCGCTCGCGCACATCGGTGAGCTGGCGGCGGACGACGACGTCGAGATCGGCCTTCTCCTTTTTCCGAAGCTCACGCTCGGCCGCGCCGAATTCGATCGCTTCATCGCGAAGCTCCAAGATGCCGATCGCGACCGGCACGCGCTCGGGCGGATTCCGTTCATGTTCGCCGCGTTTCATCCCGACGCTGCGGCCGACCTCACGCACCCCGAGCGCCTCATTCCGTTCTTGCGACGCACGCCGGATCCCACCATTCAGCTCGTTCGCGCGTCGGTCGTCGATCGGATGCGCAGCCGCGCGCCGCGCGGAACGCAGTTCTTCGATCCGTCGCTGCTCGAGGCGCCGCCTGCCGCACCCGGGCCGGAGCTTCGCGAAAAGATCGCGCAGACGAACATGGCCACCGTGAAGCGCATGGGCGTGGGCGAGCTCCGCGCGAAGCTCGACGACATCTTGCGCGATCGCGACGCCACGTATCGCGCGCTCGCGAGCTAGCGCCGGCGGCTGCGACGTGACATCGGGCTCGCCGCGAACGAGAGCGCGATGAAGATGCCGCGCGCATCGAGCCTACGCGTCACCATGCGTACGTCTTGAAAAAGCTCCACTCGAGCTCGGTTGCGCTCGCGTACGTCGGACACGCGGAGCCCGCGCCGTCGCCGGACGCGTCTCCGCCGGCCCAGCAATGCGTCATGCCGCTGAACGTGCACAGCTCGACTTGACCGTCGGCCGGACAACCGTCGTAGAGGAAGCACGTGCCGCTGCCGCCGCCGTTGCCGTTCGCGGGGATCGCCGTCCGTGTCGATTTGCAGCCATTTTTAGCGGCCCACAGCGATGCAGACGCCGGGTAGCCGGCTTGCACGGCGCTCGCCGGATCGTCGCATCCGGGTGCGACCGTGGGATCGGAGAGACCATGGAAAATGATCATGGGCACGTGGCCGGTCGTGCACGCCGACAGGCTCGCGATCGTGCCGCCCGAATGAGGAGCGACGGCGCGCACGTCGCTGCGATGACACGCGATGTGATGCGAGAGATAGCCGCCCATCGAAAATCCAGTCGCGAACACATGCGCATCGTCGATGCACTGATCTTGGACGACGTCGGCTTTCATCGCGTCCATGAACGCGAAGTCGTCACCCGCTGCGTTTTCGATTTGACCCACGCCGCACACGGTCTCGCCGGAGCTCTCGACGTTCCACGGCGGCAAGATCGAATCGGGGCCGCTCTCGCCGTCGGGGAAGACCACGGC
>JAICXU010000999.1 GCA_025934595.1 Polyangiaceae bacterium
CGATCGTTCTGGATCGGCTTGTTTTTCGGGGTCGCCGCGTTCGTCCTCGTCGGCGTAGTGCACGCCACGACCGCTTGGATCGTCGATCTCACGCTCGGGATTCCGCAGCGCTGACGTGCGCGGCCGGCTTGCGCTAGATTCGCGAGCTGCATGTCCGCCCAAGTCTCGCCTCGCCCGACGCCGGGCCGCTTCGTCGCGATCGCGGGTGCCGTCGGCGCGTCCTTTCTCGAGATCGCGCAGACGACGGGCGGCATGGGCGTGCTCTTCGGAAGAATTCTCGCGCGCACCGTTCCGCCGCGCCTCGACACCGGCGAGCTTTGGCGAAACCTCTATAAAATGGCGGTAAAATCACTGCCGATCGTGATCGTCACGGCGCTCTTCACGGGCGCGATCATGGTGATTCAAGCCGCGCCGATCGTGCAGCGCTACGGAGCCCAAGGCCTCCTCGGGTGGGGCGCGGGCTTCGGCACGCTCCGCGAGGTGGCTCCGCTCTTGACCGCGCTCATGATCTCGGGGCGCGTCGGCGCGAACAACACTGCCGAGCTCGGCACGATGGTCGTCACCGAGCAGATCGACGCGCTTCGTGCGCTCGCGATCGATCCCATCTCGTTTCTGATTCTTCCGCGCTTCATCGCGATCATCGTCACGCTCTTCACGATGACGCTCTACGCCGACATCCTCGCGCTCTTCGGCGCCGCGATGACGGGCCAAGGTCTCATGGGCGTGTCGCCCACCACGTTCTACAACGGAGTCACGGCCGGCCTCCTCGGCTTCGGCGACGTCGCGAACGGCCTCGTGAAGAGCGTCGTGTTCGGCCTCATCATCGCGCTCGCGAGCTGTCACTTCGGTCTCGCGACGAAGGGCGGCGCACCGGGCGTCGGTCGATCCGTCAACGCCACCGTCGTCGCGAGCGCGGCCGGGGTCTTCATGCTCGATTACGTCGTGAGCTTTCTCCTCGGATGAGCGCGATGGACGACGCGCGCACCGAGCCTTCGTGGATCGCCGATCTCGGCGCGTCTGCGATCGACTTATTTTTCGGCGCGCGAGAGCTCTACTCGGTGTTCGTGCGCACGCTCTACTTCACGTTCCGCGGCAAACGCGAAAAGGGCGCGGTGATGGAGCAGCTCTACGCCATCGGCAACAAGAGCGTCTTCTTCGTGTCGATCACGATGGGCTTCATCGGCATGATCCTCGTCTATCAGGCCGCGCTCCAAGCGAAGCGCGTCGTTCCGGATTTTTCGCAGCTCGGCGCCACGTATCTCGAATTGCTCGTACGCGATCTCGCCGCGTCGCTCGGCGCGCTCATGCTCGCGACCCGCGTCGGAGCAGGAATCGCCGCAGAAATCGGCTCGATGGTCGTCACCGAGCAAATCGACGCGCTCCGCATGTGCGCCGCCGATCCGATCGACTTTTTGATCGTGCCGCGCTTCATCGCGAGCATGGTCATGACGACGGTGCTCATCGTGTGGGCCGGCGCCGTCGCATTCTTGGCCGGCGCGATGACCGCGTATCTCGCGTTCGGCGTTCCTTTGCGCACGTTCTTCAGCATGCAGCTCGTCGACGCGGGCGACATGACGATCGGCCTCACGAAATGCATCGCTTACGGCGCCGCGATCCCGATCGTGAGCGGCTACTGCGACCTCTCGACGTTCGGCGGAAGCGAGGGCGTCGGCTGGGCCACGACGCGCGCGGTCGTGAATTCGTCGCTCGCCATCATCATGTTGAACGCGTTCATCTCGAGCGCGGGCTTCATCATCTTTCCCGGGTCCTAGCCAGGACGCGCGCAGGCTTGCGCGCAGCCACCCAGGACGCGCGCAGGCTTGCGCGCTATTAACAGGTGTCGCAATGATCTCGTTCAAGAACATCAAGAAGGCGTTCGGACCGAAGCCCGTCTTGCACGACGTC
>JAICXU010000090.1 GCA_025934595.1 Polyangiaceae bacterium
ACCGCGTCGAGGTCATGGCCGCGGTTTCCCACGAAGCTGCGCGCGACGCGATCGTCGCCGTCATGGCCGAGCACGCGCAAGTGTCGCCGGGCGAAATCGAGCCATTTTTATACGAAAAACGAGGCGACGAAGCCGTTCGTCACATCTTCCGCGTCGCGGCGAGCCTCGATTCGATGGTGCTCGGCGAGCCGCAAATTCTGGGACAAGTGAAAGACGCGTACGACGCCGCCGTCGCCGCGGGCACGCTTCGCAATTATCTCGGTCGCTGCGTCCATCGCGCGTTTTCGGTCGCGAAAAAAGTCCGCAGCGAAACCGCGATCGGCGAAGGCCTCGTCTCGATCGCGAGCGTGGCCGTCGATCTCGCGAAACGAATCTTCGGCGATCTCACGGATCACAACGTGCTTCTCATCGGCGCCGGCGAAATGGCCGAGCAAGCAGCGAAGAGCCTCGGGCGCGGCGGCAAACGGATCCACGTCGTGAATCGCAGCTTCGATCGCGGCAAGGCTCTCGCGGAGTCGGTCGGAGGTCGCGCGTCCGAATGGAAGGACCTGGAGGCCGAGCTCGCGCAAGCCGATGTCGTCGTCGCGAGCGCAGGCGCGCAAGACTTCGTCGTCACACAAGACATGATGAAGCGCGTCGTGAAGGCGCGAAAAAATCGCACGCTCTTCTTCATCGACATCGCGGTGCCGCGGAACGTCGACCCACGCGTGCACGGCGCGAGCAACGTGTACGTGTTCAACGTCGACGACCTCGAAGAGCAAGTCGCCGAGGGATTGAAGTCGCGACAAGCCGAAGCCCGCGCCGCCGAAAAGCTCGTCGAGCACGAGCTCGCGGACTTCCGCGCGTGGGCGAAGAGCCTCGACGTGAAGCCCACGATCGTCGCCATGCGCGCAAAAACAAGGGCAGTTCTGATCGGCGAGCTCGAGCGGTCCCTCGACGCACGCCTTCGTCATTTGCCCGAGGGCGACCGCGCCGCGCTCACGCAAATGATGGAGAGCGCGATCAACAAGCTCCTGCACGCCCCGACGTCGAAGCTGAAAGCGGCGGCGTCGATGCAGGAAGGCGCGGACCTCGCGACGGCGCTCCAAGCCCTCTTCGATTTGCCCGAAGTGAATCCGCCGCCGAGCAAGCCGGAGCTCGAGGAAGCGCCGAGCGAAGAAGACGACGAACGCGTCACGCATTAGTCAGGACGCGCGCGGGCCAGTGTCCAATTTGAGTTAGACTCGGATCGATGCGGCTCATTTACGCCACGCGAAAATCTGCGCTCGCGCTCGCGCAATGTCGCGCGTTCATCGCGCGCGTGAAGGCTGCGCATCCCGAGATCGAGCTCGTCGAAGAGCAAGTCGTCACGAGTGGCGACAAGATCCAAGATCGCCCGCTCTCCGAAATCGGAGGCAAAGGTCTCTTCGTGAAAGAAATCGAAGAGGCGCTGCTCGAAAAGCGCGCCGACATCGCCGTCCATTCGATCAAAGACGTGCCCGCGCGCTTGCCCGAGGGCCTCGCGATCGTGTGCGTGCCGAAGCGCGAAGATCCGCGCGACGTCATCGTGTCGCCGAAATTCGGCACGCTCGCGAACCTGCCGCCGGGCGCGAAAGTCGGCACGAGCAGCTTGCGGCGCGCGGTGTCGCTGAAAGCAGCCCGGCCCGATCTCGAGATCGTCCCGATGCGCGGCAACGTCGACACGCGCCTTCGCAAAGTGGACGAAGGGCAATGCGACGCGATCGTGCTCGCACGCGCGGGTCTCGTTCGTCTCGGGCTCGAAGATCGCGCGACGGACGTGCTCGAGCCCGAAGTTTCGCTGCCCGCGGTCGGACAAGGCGCGCTCGGTATCGAGGCGCGTGCGGACGATGCGAACACCAAAAAAATTCTCGTGCCTCTTCACGATCTCGCGACCGCGATCGCCGTCGCCGCGGAGCGTGGCGTGCTCGAAGCGCTCGGCGGAGATTGCAAGACGCCGCTCGGTGCGTACGCGGAGCTCGCGGAGAGTCGAATGTTTTTGCGCGCATTCATCGCGGCGCCGGACGGATCTGGACGTCGAGCCGGCGAGCGCGTGGCGCCGCACCCCATGAGCGAAGAAGGCGCGCGCGCGGTCGGGCTCGAGCTCGGGAAGTCCCTTCTTTAAGCAGAAAAACGCGGGAAAAATCGACCACCCCGAGGCGCGCGCCGTCGATACTTGCCGTGAGGGCCACGGCCGCGCTATCTCACGGCACGATGACGCGCTTCGCGTTCGCTGCCTTTTTGTTCGTCGCGCTTTTGTGCGCGAGCAAATCGGCGTCCGCGTCCTCGCATTCCACCGCGCTCGGCGCGCCCGAGCGTCTCGAGGTGCCCGGCGCGCCCGACGCATTTTTCTATCGCCCGCACGTGCGCGGCTCGCGGCCCATCCTCATGTATCTCCACGGCCGCGGAAACAATCCGGCCGAGGATTGTCGCAAGTGGGCGAAGGTCGGAACCAAGTTCGGGTGGGTGGTCTGTCCGCAGGGTCCCGAAGATCGCGGTAACGGCTCGCGATCGTGGAACAACGATTCGGTCACCGCGACGAGGATCGTGACCGCGACCGTCGACGCGCTCAAAGCGAAATTCGGCCATCGCGTGCACACGCGCGGCAACGTGCTCATCGGCTTCAGCGAAGGCGCGTTCGTCGCGATGCAAATCGGCTTGCACGACCCGGTGCACTGGAACAAGTGGCTGATCTTGGCCGCGAACGATCAATATTGGTTCGGCGAAACCGCCGCGCTGCTCAAAGAAGATCGCCGTCGCGTGGAGCGCGTCTACTTGCTCACCGGTGAGAACGACGAGGTCGCCGAGAGCACGAAGCGCGTCGGCGCCATGCTGAAAGCCGCAAAAATCCCGGTCCGCGTGCGCATTCGCTCCGGTATGGGCCACGAGGTACCCGGCGACAAGATGAACGCCACCTACCGTCGCCCGCTTCTTTGGCTCACCGAAGACCAAGAAAAGAAGACCAAGAAGTGATGCGTCTCGTGCGTCCGCCTCGGCCGGAGTCGGATTCGCCACCGATTCTCGACGCCGCGCGTCTCGAGGCCGCCCGCACGCTCCACACGCGATTCGCATCGGCGCATCTTCGCGAGACGCCGCTCGTGCGCGCTCTCGAGCTCGATGCCCGCGCGGATTCGAGCGGAGCGACGCGCGTGTGGCTCGCGCTCGAATGCATGCAGATTACAGGTAGCTTCAAAGTGCGCGGCGCGCTTCTCGCGATGGCGAATCTCGCGGCGAAGAAGACGGAGGTCGTCGCCGCGAGCGCCGGCAATCACGGCGCCGCCGTCGCGTTCGCGGCGAAGCTGCTCGGCGTGCCCACGAAAGTGGTGGTGCCTGCGTCGGCGCCGAAAGTGAAATGCGCGCGCATCGCGCAAGGGGCGGAGGTCGTAGCCTCGGAAGGCGCCGGTTACGACGACGCCGAAGATCTCGCGAAACGGATCGCCGAAGAAAGCGGCGCGGCGTTTTTGTCGCCTTACGACGACCTCGACGTCATCGCGGGCAACGGCGCGTCGCTCGGTTTCGAGATCGCGAAAACGCTGAAAAAAGAGCCGGATCACGTGATCGCGCCGTTCGGGGGAGGCGGCCTCGCCGTGGGTCTCGCGTGCGCCCTTCCGAAATCGAACGTGTGGGGTGTACAGAGCGAAGCGTCTCCCGTGATGGCGATGTCGATCGAAAAGGGGGAGGCGATCGAGCGATTCGTGCCGACGCTACCCACGATCGCAGAAGGCCTCGAAGGTGGAATTTCGAAGCGTGCGTTCGAGCGGGCGAAACGGAGCACGGCCGGGGTCGTCGTCGTGGACGAAAACGCAATCGAGAGCGCGATGCAGTTCGCAGTGCACGATCTCGGTCTCGTGCTCGAGGGCAGCGCCGCCGCCGCGCTTGCGCCCGTTCTCGCAGGTCTACCGAAGGAAATGTGCGGAGGCGACGTGGCCGTGATTCTCACGGGTCGGAATACCGACCGCATCACCGCGAGCGCAGGCAGGCCGTCATGAGCCAGCGCGTGCGCACTCCCTACATCATCGGGATCGCCGGTGGGTCCGGATCGGGAAAGTCCACGATCGCGCGCAACATCCTCGACGATCTACCAGTAGGTGCGGGGCTGCTTCTCGAGCAAGATCACTATTATCGATCCCAGGGACGCTTGCCTCAGGCCGAGCGCGAGAAGGTCAACTACGACCATCCCGACGCGCTCGAGATGGAGCTCTTCATCGCCCACCTCGACGCGCTTCGCCGCGGCGAGCGTATCGCGCGGCCTACCTACGATTTCTCGCGTCACGATCGCGCGCCCGAAGCGACATGGCTCGATCCCGCCGCTGTCATCGTCGTCGAAGGAATCCTGGTGCTCGGCGACGAGCGCCTGCGCGCGCGGTTCGACGTGAAGATCTTCGTCGACACCGACGCCGACATTCGCTTGATGCGCCGCATTCGTCGCGACCTCGAGCATCGCGGCCGCACGTTCGCGCAGGTCCGGAAGCAGTACTACGAGACGGTGCGCCCGATGCACCTCGCATTCGTCGAGCCGAGCAAGCGCTTTGCCGACGTGATCGTGCCGGAAGGCGGGGAAAATAGGGTCGCCGTGGATTTCTTGCGGAGTCACATTCATAATCGAGTACCGAGATGAAACGATCGCGCCGCGCCCTCCCATTTGCGCTCGCCTCGCTCGCAGTCGCTTTCGCGTTCTCCGCAGCGAGCTGCGCGAAAGGTACGACCGGCGAGGTGCCGGACGCGGGACGTGGCGGCGGAGGCGGTGGTGGTGGCGGCGGAGGCGGTGACGGCGGCTCGTCATGCACGACTTGCGACACGGACGGCGACGGCGTCACGGACGACAAAGACCAATGCCCGGGCACGCCGTCGGGACAGCCCGTCAACGCGGTCGGTTGCGCCGACTCGCAGCTCACTCCGAAGCTCGAGCCCTCCTTCCCACCGTACGGTCTCACATGGACACCCACCGGCGACCTCGGTCGTGCGGGCGGGCTCACGTGGACGTATACCGGCATCAATCGCGGCAGCCTCTTCCACATCTATTGGATCATCTGCGACGATCCCGCGACGCCGTGCGGGGTCTCGCTCGACGGTCCGATCGACAACCCCGCCGAGAAATGGATCTTCGACGGCGCCGATTCGGACCTCACGAACGGGAAGGCCGTTTTCACGAACACGACGTCCATTCTTCTCGCCGCCGACGGCGGTACGCCCTCGCTGAGCGGCAGGCTCACCGTCACGATCGTCGACGAAAGCAACGCGCCCATTCCGTTCGCGGCCGTCGCGGATCTCGGCGTCACCGCGCTCTCCGGAAACTACGGCGCCGAGATCAAAGGCACGGGCTTCAAGGTCATCTCTCTCATCGAGGTGAAAGACGCGACGTCCGCGTGGACGCCGTATCTCGACTACTACGACGCCGCGGCAACCCCCGACACCGGCGACGCCGGCGGAAATGCGACCGTGTCGTTCGGCGGCTCTTTTTACGACAAATGAGCGTGGTTCGCAGGTAGAAGCGGCGGCGCCGCGCGCGTCTCCACGTCGGCGACGGCCAAGACGAGCAAGATCGCGAGCAGCAAGATCCCCGAGATGAACGCGAGGATCGCCGATGCGCGAGCGTCCGAGAGCTCCATGAAAAAATGGACGACGAGGCCCGCCTTGCCAACCGCAATGAGGATCGCGACGGGCAGCGCCGCGACCCCGAGGCTCACGTGCGACAGCGTGAAGCTCAGCGCCGCGAGCGCGACCAAGGCGATACCGATAGCGACGATTTTTCGCGAGGGAGTCATGCGAGGTACAAGAGCGGCCAGAGGAAGATCCATATGAGATCGACGAGGTGCCAGTAGAGAACGACGAGATCGAGCTTGTACGACGTTTCATGCACGATGAGACGGGCCCGCACGCGGACTGCGGTCCACACGAGAAGACCCATGCCGACGAAGACGTGGATCGCGTGGATCCCCGTCATCAAGTAGTAGAGGGTCCAATAGAGAGGTGCGTCGGCATGCGACGCAAACCATGCTCCGTGGCCACCGGGTAAGATGCCCTCGTCGATGTGCTCTGCATATTCGGCGATTTTGATCGCGAGAAAGACGAGGCCGAGCGTGGCCGTCGTGAGCACGAGCCAGAACGCACGCGATGGACGGTTCTCTCGCATCGCTTGCACACCGAGCGCGGCGGTGGTGCTGCTCACGAGAAGAACGCCGGTGTTGATCGACCCGAGCGTGCGAGCCGCGTGCGTCATGCCTTCGTGGAATCCGCGCGGATCGTGCGCGCGCGACGCGGCAAGGAGCGTGAAGAGCCCCGCGAAGAGCAAGAGCTCGCTACACAGAAAAATCCAAGTGCCGAGCCGCGCGGCGTGCGCTTGGACCTCGAGCGACTCGAAGTGATCGGCGTGGAGCTCACGCATGCGCGTTCTCCAGCGGTTGATCGTAGGCGTATGGATCCAGGGAAAAAGAAGGCGATTTCGTGAAATTCTCTTTCGGCGGCGGCGACGCCGTGAGCCACTCGTACGAGCGCGACTGCCATGGATTGTCCGGCGCATGCTCGCCCCGCCGCAGCGCGCGAACGAAGTTGTAGAGCGTGAGGACGAGTCCGCTCGCGAGGACGAGCGCGCCGATCGTGGAGGCGACGTGAAGCGGTTGAAAGCGCGGCGCATAGTCGTAATAGCGCCGCGGCATGCCGGCGTTGCCGAGCAAGAACTGCGGGAGAAACGTTCCGACGAATCCGACGAAGACGAGGATCACCGAAATCACGCCGATCGTCTCGTCGTACATGCGGCCGAACATTTTCGGAAACCAGTAGTGGAGGCCAGCCAAAAATCCCGTGAGCGTGCCGCCCACCATGATGAAGTGAAAGTGCGCGACGACGAAGTAGGTGTCGTGCCAATGCACGTCGAGGCTCATCGTCGCGACCGCGACGCCGGTCATGCCTCCGAAAATGAACAAGAAGAGGAACAAGAATGCGTAGAGCAGCGGCGTCTTCAGCACGATCGCCCCCTGTTTGAAAGAGAGCGACCACGTGAACACCTTGACGGCAGAAAAGATCGCCACCATCATGGACAGGATGCCGAACGCGCCCGCGTCGAAGCGCGACATACCGGCCACGAACATGTGGTGTCCCCACGTGAGAAATCCGACGAACGCGATGCCGAGCGTCGAATAGACGATCGCGCGGTACGAATACGGATTCTTGTGCGCGAACGTAGGGATGACCTCACTGATGACGCCCATCGCCGGCAGAATCATGATGTAGACGGCGGGGTGTGAGTAAAACCAAAAGAGGTGTTGGTAGAGAACGGGATCGCCGCCGCGCGCGGGGTCGAAGAGCCCCCATTGCAGATAATGGTCGACTCCCACCAGCAAAAGGGACATCCCGAGGACAGGCGTGGCGAGGACCTGGATGATCGAGGTGCCGTAGATGGCCCATACGAAGAGCGGCATCCGCATCCACGTGACGCCGCGCGCTCGCATCGTGTGGACGGTGACGATGAAGTTGATGCCCGTGATGATCGTGGACCATCCCACGATGAAAATGCCGATGACCGTGGGCACGACTGCCGATGGCGACGACGCGCTATAGGGCGTGTAGAAGGTCCATCCGGTGTCGACGCCGCCCGCGAGCATGGCGCCGAGCGTGACGAGCGCGCCGGCCACGTAGATCCAGAAACTAGCCAAATTCAGCCGTGGAAACGCGACTTCCTTCGCGCCGATCATCACGGGCAAGAGGAAGTTTCCGAACGTCGTGGGGATCGACGGGATCATGAAGAGCCACACCATCGTGATCCCGTGCAGCGTAAAGAGCCGGTTGTACGTATAGGCCGAGACGATCGTCGGTCCGGGTGTGAGATGCTCGATCCGGATGAGCATCGCGAAGAGACCGCCGAGGGCCATCATCGTGAGGACCGCACCGAGATAGAGAATCCCGATCCGCTTGTGATCGGTCGTGAGAAGCCAGGATCTCACGGTCTTGTCGACAGTGAGGTAGCTCACGGTTCGGCCTCCTGCAGCGATCGAACGTACGCGACGATCGCGGTGATCTCGTCCGGATCGACGGCGCCCGCATAGGACGGCATTTCGTTCGGATACCCGGCGACCCGATCGGCGTTCGGGTCGAGAATGGACCTCGCGAGATACGCGTCGTCGACGCGGACGTGTCTACCGTCTTGCATCGTCTGCGTGGACCCATACAGATTTCGCCATGTCGGCCCTGCTTTCCTGGTGCCGTCCACGGAATGGCACGCGAGGCATTGCCGGCGCGCTGCGACTGCGGCGCCGCGATTCGCGAGCTTCGTGGCGTCGGGAACGTGGCTGCGGGCCGCACCGGTCCACGCGTCGTAGTCGGCGCGCGAAAGGACGCGCACGATGCCATGCATGTTCGAATGCGAGATGCCGCAATACTCGGCGCAGAAGATGTCGAAGTCCCCCGCCATCGTCGCTTGAAACCAGAGCGTGACGTAGCGACCCGGAAGCACGTCCTGCTTCAAGCGAAACGCGGGAACGTAGAAGCTGTGAATCACGTCGCGCGACGTCATCACGAGCTTGACCGGCGTATCGATGGGAACCACGAGCAGATCCTGCTCGCTCGTGCCGTCGTCGTATGCGAGCTCCCACATCCATTGCTTCGCGGTGACGTACACGGTCATCGCGTTCTCCGGCGGCGACTCGATCTGCGCGTATTGCCGAAAGCCGACCACCCAAAACGCCGCAAACAGCACGAAAATAGCGGTACTGAGCGCGATC